>NZ_PSRR01000011.1 GCF_004296405.1 Bradyrhizobium sp. Leo170 | reverse complement strand
TTTGCCTTGGGTGTTACCGTACTGTCATCTTTAATGGATATGACCCGCTTCCATGGGGTGCGATTGCCTCGTGATTAGCGCCTAGCCCGGCCGCGCTCGATCCTCGTCGGAGGTGGCGTCTATCCCGGGTGCTGCGCGTCCAGAATCATTTGGCAGCAGTCACTTGTCTCTGTGTGATCCAGCACGGCTCTTGTTGGCTCTTGGCATCGCCGTCACAGTGTTCGCTTTCAGCAATATGTCGTCTCGAGCCCAGTCACAGATTGCTGAACCAGAAATAGAATTTGACATTCCAGCGCAGCCGCTCGACGTCGCTTTGGAAGCCTATATCCAGGCGACAGGGTTGCAGATTCTCTATAAGAGTGCACTCACGGCGTCCCGTAACTCTTCTCCCGTGACAGGAAAATTCACACCGCAACGGGCGATCGAACGGTTGCTGGCCGGCACGGATCTGGTCGCGAGCCAGACCTCTGAGGGTGCTTTTACAATTCGGCCGCTCGCGGTCGAGCCCGATCGTGCCGTCGGCGCTCAGCGGGTCGTTGATTACGATGCGTTTCTTGGCCTGACCCAACAGAGGATCATCAGATCGCTCTGTCAGAATGCCATGACGCGGCCAGGAGGCTATCGTGCGGCGCTGCAGTTCTCGATCGGATCAACCGGGCTGATAGAGGATCCGGCACTGCTCGATACGACCGGCGACGACGTGCGCGACCGATCGCTTCGAGGAGCTCTTTGGGGGCTTTCAATCGGGCAATCTCCGCCAGCGAATATGCCACAGCCGGTCACCATGATTATCGCGCGGCGCAGCTATCAAGACGAATGCCAGCGGTACATCCATGAAAATCGGTGAAAGCTTCGGCGTTGGCGCCGTGATCGTTCAAGCGAGGCGTACGCAGACGGAGCCGTGCCGTGTCTGAAACGACCTGGGCCAGCCTGCGTCAATTGCTGGTCGATCGGTATTACGACCTCCGCGATAGGCTGACCCGCCGCCTCGGCTCCGCCGAACTGGCAAGCGAGGCGCTGCATGAGGTCTATCTGCGCCTCAATCGGACCGACAATCCCGGATCGGTCTCCAGCCCCGCAGCGTACCTGTTCAAGGCAGCCTACAACATCGCCAGCGATCGTCGCCGAACCGAATATCGACGCGGGCATCAGGTCCCGATCGATGCGGTGCTTCATGACATCCCCGATCAACGGCCAGGGCCGGACGGGATTTCCGAGGCGAAGATTGAACTTGCAGCATTGACGGAGGCATTGCTGGCGTTGCCGCCGCGGCAGCGCGCGATTCTGATCGCCGCGCGTTTCGAGCAAATTCCCCGTGCGGAAATCGCCAAGCGCTACAAGATTTCGCGCCGGCAGGTCCAGTTTGAATTGCAGCGGGCCCTGGAGGCCTGCAAGGATTACATTGACAAAAATGTGTAGTTTCGATGTTCACATCGCCGCTTGCCGGAACGTCTTAGGGATTGCGCAGGTCACTCCAGATAGCCCGGATCTGATATCGGCGAGTTGAGATATGGACATGGCCACCGATATCCCACCCGGGAATAAGGACAACAAGTCGCTGGAGCGAGACGCCATCGTCTGGTTGACACGCGTCACCGACGAGGACGTGACCGCCGAGGATCGGGCCGCCTTGCGCCATTGGCTGGCGCAGAGCCCCGATCATGCCGAGGCGTTCGCCAAGGCCAACACCCTTTGGCGGGCCATGCCGTCGGCGATCGAGACGATGGTCCGGAGCGGAAGTGTCTCCCTTCCCGCGCCGGCGGAGATGCATCGGGGAGTGATCGGCCGGAGAACGCTGATCGGCGGTCTTGCCACGGCGACGGCGGCCGCGGCATGTTACGCGATGTTCCGTCCGCCGCTCGACTTGTGGCCGTCACTATCTGAACTGGCCGCGGATTATCGCACAGCGACCGGAGAGCAGCGGCAGATCACGGTGGCCGACGGCATCTCGGTCCAGATGAATACACAGACCAGCATCGCGCTTCGTCCGGCGGCAACCAGTGCGGATCGCTTCGAGTTGTTGTCTGGCGAGGCCATCATTGGTGCGGCATCGATCAAGCCGGTCCAGGTGATCGCCGCCGATGGCTTGACCAGCGCGGATGCCGCGAAGTTCAACATCCGTTGCAGCACAGCGAAAATCGTTGTCACCTGCCTCTCCGGCTCGGTGCATGTCGAACATCGCGATCACGCCGCCACTCTTCGGGAAAAGCAGCAGGTTGCCTACGGCGGCGGCATGATGAGTAACGTGGACCTGGTCGATCTCGCGACCGTCACCTCCTGGCAAGACGGCTATCTGGTGTTTCGGAATGAGCCGCTGGCCGACGTTATCGCGGAAGTCAACCGCTATCGGCCGGGCCGAATCGTGCTGCTGGACGCGGAACTCGGCCGTGGATTGGTGACGGCGAGGTTCAGGCTCGATCGTCTCGACGATGTGGTGGTTCAAGTGCGCGATGTGTTCGGAGCCCGCATCCGCACCCTGGCGGCCGGCATTGTGTTGGTTGGCTGACGGGCGGGTCCGCTCACCGCCGAAAAAAGATCAAAAAAATTCTCCGAAGTCGATTCACATCGACCCCGCTCGGAACGTCATAGGACGGTCCGAGGGGATTGCATGAATATTTTGTCCAGGTTCGGCTTTGAATTGACGAGAGCCACACGCGACCGGAACGCGTGTCCGGCAAGTCAGGCCTATTGGTCCGGACCACCGCGTCTCCCGAATCCATCCGCGCCTCCCCAAGATGAGGACAGAAGAGTGTGACGGTGCCTCCGCGCACCGCAGCCGTAGTCACTCGGTAACGCTCTGATGCTCCGCAACATCGACGCAGCCTCCGCTTTCTTCGTTCAGGGAATCCTCCATGCCGCTCCGCAGCTTTTCGTCCCGCTCGTTCCGCAAGACGATGCGTCTGCATCATGCTCGAGCCACGCCAATGCTGAGAGTGTCGGCCGGGTTGTCGCGCGGCGCGCTACTGGCGGGTGCGAGTGTGATGGCGATGGCGCTGAGCGGCACGGCATTGGCCAGGCCGCTCGGCGGCTCGTCAGGCGTTGCGGCGACGACTGCTGCGATCAATGCGGCCAGTGCGGCCTCGCAGCAGGCGCAGGAAGCGGCGAAGCAAAGCCAGAGCGCGCTGTCGCGGGCAGTGCAATCCATGCAAGCGGTGCAGGCGGCAGCGCGGGCGGCCGCGGCGGTCTCGCAGCGCTCGACGTCGTTGCCGCAGGTGAGCGTGCCGAACGGCCTTGCGGCAGGCGGGCTGCAGGTGGCGCCGGGCGGCACCTGGCAGGGCGCCAATGCCCCGACGCAGTCGGTCAGCAACGGCCAGACCCATGTCGGCATTCAGCAGACCGCCGCACAAGCCATCCTGGAGTGGAACAGCTTCAACGTCGGCGCCCAGACCGCCCTGACGTTCAATCAGCGCGGCAATGCCAACTGGGTGGCACTGAACCGCGTCATCGGCAGCGACAGCCCGAGCCAGATCCTCGGCAACATCAAGGCCGACGGCCAAGTCTACATCATCAACCAGAACGGTATCATCTTCGGCGGCGCCAGCCAGATCAATGTCGGGTCGCTGATTGCGTCGACCGCCAATATCACCAACGCCCAGTTCCAAACCAGCGGCATCTACTCGACGCAGAGCGGCACCGACGACAACAACCACCCCAAGTACCTGCCGAGCTTCACCGGCGCCGGTGGCGCGGTCACGGTGGAAGCCGGGGCGCAGATCACGACCCATGCGCCGGCCTCGGCGACCTCGGGCGGCGGCTATGTGCTGCTGATGGGCACGCAGGTCAGCAACGCCGGCCTGATCCAGACCCCGAACGGTCAGGCCGAGCTCGCCGCCGGCGACAGCTTCGTGCTCCACGCCGGATACAGCACGACCGGCAACACCAGCTCGACCACCCGCGGCAACGAGATCGCACCGCTGTTCGGCAGCGGCAGCTTGAGCGGTGCGGTCAGCAACAGCGGCCTGATCTACAGCCAGCAGGGCGATATCACGCTGGCGGGCCATGCCGTGACCCAGGACGGCGTCCTGCGGTCGACCACCTCGGTGAGCCAGCGCGGCACCATCCATCTCCTGAATTCCGCCAGCGACAGCACCGGCCGCGTCACGCTGACCGGCAACGCCGTCACCGCAATCGTGCCCGAGACCGACAGTGACGCCATCGCGCTCGATTCCAAGCGCGACGCGTTGATCGCGGATTCGGCGACGCAGAATGTCACCCGGGCCGGCGTGGCAGTCGGGCAGTTCGACAATCTCTCGCTGCTGGCCGACCGCGAGGACCAGTCGCGAATCGAGATCGTCACCGGTGGCATCGTCGATATCAGGAAGGGCTCGCTGACCCAGGCACAAGGCGGTCAAATCGCGGTCGGCGCCGGCCAGCGGGTGTTCGTCGAGAACGGCGCCACCCTCGACGTCTCCGGCACCACCGGCACCGTGCTGCCGATGAGCGCGAACAACATCGCGGTCAACGTCCAGGGCAACGAGCTGCGCGACAGTCCGCAGAACCGCGACAGCGGCAATCTGTTCAATGCCAATGTCTGGATCGATGCCCGCGACCTGACGCTGGTGCCGGCCGGCACCGGCGGCTACGCCACCGATCGCTACTATACGGCGGGCGGCCTCTTGGAAGTCTCGGGTTATCTCAACAACACCGGGCACCGGATCGGCGAATGGACCGCGGTCGGCGGCAGCATCACGCTGGCGGCGCCGGAGGTGATCGCGCAGCGGGGCTCGACCTTCAATATCTCCGGCGGCTCGGTGAGCTATGCGCCGGGCTATGTCATGACCAGCAATCTGCTTGGCGCCGATGGCCGCGTCTACAGCATCGGCAATGCGCCGGCGGACGTCCAGTTCGTGGCGCTCGCCGGCAGCTTTAGGCGCCCGCATCGTATCCAGGGCCAGGTCGATGATCGGCTGACCGAGATCTGGACCTCGCCATTCGGCAAGGGCGCCGTCAATCTGCGATGGGAGGACGGCTACACCGCGGGCCGTGACGCCGGCAGTCTGATTCTGTCGACGCCGACCTCGATCTTCGAAGGCGACATCGTCGCCGGCGTGATCGACGGCGAGCGCCAGCGCAACGCGCGCCCGGCCGGCGTCACCGACGGCTACAAATTGACCCAGAACGTGGCGCCGCTCGCCGGGACATTGGCGCTCGGTCAGTACACCGCCCGCGGCCTGGCCGGCGCCTACGGCACCAATGTGGTGTTCGGCAACGTGGCCACCGATCTGACCAGTTCGATGTCGGCGACCAGCTCGGTGCCGACCGAACGCACCAACACCGCCTGGTTCGATGCGCCGACACTCAACGGCGTCGGCCTCGGCGGCCTCAACGTCGCATCGGCGGATGCAATCAAGGTCGACGCGCCGCTGACCTTCGCGCCTGGCGCGCAGGTCAAGCTGGTCGCGCCGACCGTCGACCTCGCCGCCGACATCACCGCCCATTCCGGCGCCGTCACCGTCAGCAACATTCTCACCAGCGCTGCTGTGGGTACCAAGACGCTGACGACTCCAAGCGGAGGCGCCGACCTCACGCTGAGGGGCGGCGTCACGATCGATGCTCGCGGAATGTGGGTCAACGAGACGACCGATCCGGACAGCGCCGCCAATCTCGCCTTCCTCAACGGCGGCAGCGTCACCTTCGATTCGACGCAGAACGTGACGCTGGCGGCGGGCAGCACCATCGATGTGTCGTCGGGCGGCGCCGTCCTTGCCACTGGCAAGACCCAGGGCGGCAAGGGCGGCAATGTCACGATCATGGCCGGCCACGCACAGCAGGACGCCGGAACGCCCGGTGACGGCACTCTCGTCCTGGATGGCACCATCCGCGCCTATGGCGTGACCGGCGGCGGCGCGCTGACGATCTCTTCGCCCGGCAACCTCCTGATCGGCGATAACGCTGGGCTGGCCGGCGGCGTGCTACCAGCCGGCACGCCGGCACCCGTCGCGCTGAAGCTCAAACAGGCGCTGACGATTCCGGCAGGTCAGCCGTTGCCGACGGCGCTGGTGCTGACCTTTACATCAATCGTTTACGACGCGCCGATCCCGGTCGACGTCCGGTCGGCGGGTGTGCCGAGCACGCCGACAGGCGCGGACTGGACTATTCCGAAAGGGATATTGGTGCAGACACGGGTGAACGGCAACATAGAGTATTGGGAAGCGGGTAAGGTGTTGCCGGCGGGGTCGGTCATCTTTAACTTTAACCTGGGCGGAGACGCCGGTGATGTCTTTCCGGCCAGCACCGTCTTCCCTTCGAGCGTTTTTCCCAACGGCATTCCGATCAAGCCCTATCAAATTACCTACGCCGCTGGATCGGTCCAATCCACGCCGATGACCTATCCGGTCGGCGCGATCATCCCGGCCGGCACGCTGTTGCCGCAAACGGTTGCAATCACCCCCGCGCCCGCGCTCAATCCCTCGTTCTTCACCGCAGGATTCTCCAGCTACGACATCAATGGCGGGCAAGGCATTCTCGTTGCGAACAACACTGTCCTTGCGCCCACGATGCCGGTCTACCGGTTTACCGCCGACAGCTATGCGGCGCGCACCGGCAGTGATCCGTCGTCGGCGATGTCGCTATGGCTGCCGCCGCTGTTCACCGAGAACCCGACGGGCGCGACGCTCACGCAGCGCGGCGGCGCCAGCGTGATCTTGCGCTCACTGACCAAATCCAGCGCTGGGGGGCTCGTCGATGGCGGCGCGATTGTCGTGAGCGACGGCGCGTCGATCGCCGTCGATCCCGGGCAGAGCATCAAGCTCGATGCCTTTGGCCAGATCACGGTGCTCGGCAATCTCATCGCGCGCGGCGGCAGCATCAACCTCGTCAACGACGCTGACGGCAGTTCACTCGACAAGGGGCGCAACTTCGATGCGGCGGGTAACGGCCGCGGAGTTTCGATATGGATCGATGCCAATGCCAAGCTTGACGTGTCCGGGCTGGCTTACGGCGCGTCCGATTCCGCCGGGCACCGTTACGGGCAAGCAACTGACGGCGGCGCGATCACCATCAATGGCGGCGGCGCCTTCGTGATCATCCGTCCGGGCGCCGAACTCAATGCCGACGGGACGAAGCTCGCGATCGATCTCGCGGCGGGCGGCAATGCGCAGACAGCCAGCCAGCCGCTGACGCTTGCCAGTGGCGGCGGCTCGATTACGCTGTCCTCGCAGAGCGGGCTTTACCTCGATGGCGACATGCATGCGTTCGCCGGTGGCGCGGGCGCCTCGGGCGGCGGCCTGTCGATCGCGCTCACCACGCCGATCTTCGACCCGCGGTCGTTCCCCTTTGACCTGAGTGCTGGGTCCCACCTTGTTCCAGCGAATGCAGTCCTTCCCAGCGTGATGACCGTGGTGCAGGAGCGCCAGCCGTCGTTGTTGCCGTCCGACATCGCGCCCGGCACCAAGGCCGCCTCGCTCATGTTCGGACGGACCACGGTGAGCGCCGATATGGTCAAGGCCGGCGGGTTCGACAGCCTGACCCTGACCTCCGGCGACTACATGCAGTTCTCCGGCAATGTGTCGCTGGCGCTGGGCCGCAGCCTGACGCTCACCGCAGCGGCCTTCACGTCGGGGACGCCGGTGTCTGGACCCATCGATTCCTCGATGCAGCCGACGACCGGCAATGTAAAGCTATCTGCGCCCTACATCCTCTTCAGTGAACCTGCGTCCGAGGTCAAGGACGGGTTCACCAGCGGCAGCATTCGCAATCCCGGCGGCGCGGCGGTGCCGACCATCGCGACCTTCGAAGCTGACGCAAACCAGATCGACATCCAGGGCCTCGTCCAGTTCTCGGCGCGCGCGCCGAACAACATGTTTGCGCCAGGGTTCCTGACGACGAAGCTGGTCAGCCAGGGCGACATCCGCTTCCTGTCGATGGCTGGGGTCATCACGACGCAGCTTGCCACCAGCGGCAATCTCGATCTCCTCGCCGCACAGCTTTATCCGGCGACCAACACCCTTGCCGCCGTGATCGCGGGCAGCGGCAATTCCGATCCCACCGTGACGCTGACCATCGGGCGCACCACCGATACCATTCCGGACGCGCCGTTGTCCGTGTTCGGCAGCCTCGCATTCCAGGCGCCGATAGTCGAACAGGGCGGCATCGTCCGCGCACCGTTCGGCACCCTGACGTTCGGCATGGGTTACCCGGTCTTCACGCCGCGCGTCGATCTGGTGCCGGGCAGCCTGACCTCGGTCTCGATGGCGGGCCTGACGATTCCGTACGGCGGCACTATCGACGGAGTCAGCTATAGCTATAACGGCGCCACCGTGAACAGCATCACGCTGCCCCTGACCAACTTCCCTAGCAACGGACTTGGGTCCGGCATCATCCTGGACGGGCAGTCGGTCAATGTCGCCAGCGGGGCAGTCCTGGACATGTCCGGCGGCGGCACGCTCAGCGGCGCGGGCTTCGTCTCCGGACGCGGCGGCTCGGTCAACGTGCTCAACACGCCGCTCGTCAACGCCAATCCCGCGGCCCCGCTCAGCAAGGCCGGCGACAAGGTCTACGCCATCGTGCCCGGCTATGCATCCAGCTATGCGCCGGTCGCGCCCGAGAATGGCGCGGGTGATCCGGCGATCGGCCAGCGGGTCACCATTCCGGCGGGCGTTCCGGGGCTGCCGGCCGGCACCTACACCTTGTTGCCGTCCAACTATGCGCTGCTGCCCGGCGCGTATCGCGTCGAACTCGGCGGCAGCAGCACCAACCCGATCACCAGCCCCACGTCGGTCGGCAACGGCACCTACGTCGCCTCGGTGTCGACCGGCGTCGCCAACACCGCGATCCGCAGCAGCCTGCCGGTGACGGCGCTGATCACCGCTGGCACGTCGGTCCGCAAATACTCGCAATACAACGAGCAGAGCTTCAGCGATTTCTTCACTGCGAATGCCGCGCAATTCGGCGGTCTGCGCCCGCTGCTGCCGGCCGACGGCAAGGCGCTGGTGCTGCAGTTCGAGGCGCCGTCATCCCCCGCGACGGGATCGGCGCTGACATTCAACGGCACCGCCTTGTTCCAGGGCGCGCAGGGCGGCTTCCCCGGTCAGGTGTTGTTGAGGAACGTCGGCGAAATCTATGCCGATGAGCCCACGCCGGGGTTCACCGGCGCCTCAGTGCGCGCAGCCGATCTCAATGCCCTCGGTGCGCCACGCCTGATGGTCAATGGCTACGAAGGGATCGTCGACGGCGTGATCCTGTTCCAGGGGGGAAGCGACATCGTCATCCGTGACGGGGTCACGCTCAGAGCAGGTGAGATATTCCTGGTCGGCGGCAACATCAGCCTCGGCAACGATGTGACGTTGAGCACGATCGGGCGGGGCGCCGCGCCGTTCGATTCGGTCTCGACCGGCATGGGTTACAACACCGCCTACGGCGTCTCGGTGCTGGCGCTGTCCAACGGCGACCTCAATTTCCTCGGCTCGCAGGGCAACGGCGCCATTACGATCGGAGCAGGAGCACAGCTTTATTCCGAAGGCACGTTGGCATTCGCGACCAACGGCGCGTCCACAATCGATTCCACGGCCCATTTCGGGTCGCGCAACATCGCGCTCGCGGTCGGCACCATCAATATCGGCGACGCCGCGACCGTCATCGCGTCCGGCGCGCCGGCCGGGTTGCTGTTCGACCAGACGCTGTTCAATACGCTTGTCAACGGCGATCCGCTCCATGGTGCGCCGGCACTCGAGACCTTTACGCTCAGCGCGGCCAATGCCGTCAATCTGTTCGGCAGCGCCGGGCTCGATGCCACCGGCAGCGGCGTCGATCTCGTGCTGAACGCGTCAGCGATCTACGGATATGGTGCGGCAGGCGACCGTAACGTGATCGCCGCCAACAAGATCACCTGGAATGGGATCGCCGGCGCCACGCCGCCGGCCATCGCCGCGGGCGGGCCGGGCACCGGCACGGGCTCGCTCAATCTCGTTGCCGATGAGATCGATTTCGGCCGCTTCGCCTCGCTCGATACCAGCTCGGTGAGCCGCGTCGTCTATGGCTTCGGCAATGTCAACATCACCGGTCGATCGAAGATCGTCTCGGCCGGCAACGGCAAGCTGTACGTCTATCAGTCCCCGAGTTCCGATCCCGCGGCCGTGTTCGGACAGAGTGGAACAGGCGGCAACCTGACGCTGACGACCCCGCTCCTGACCGGGCTGCAGAAATCGATCATGGCCTATGCCGCAGGCGGGGCGCTCAATGTCGTCGCGCCCGCAGGTATCGCGCCGAGCGCGGCGAAGAGCACGGTGTCGGGTGCCGAGATCGATCTGACCGGCGACAGCGTCGCCATCGGCAGCACCATCCTGCTGCCGAGCGGCAAGCTCGTGGTCAACGCGACCAACAACATCGCTCTCAATGACGGTAGCCGCATCGATCTCGGCGGCCAGCCGTCTCAGATCCAGAAGGCGACGGTCTACGGCTTCGGCGGTACGGCGATCTTCAACAGCACGCAGGGCGGCGTCACGCAGACCGCGGGCTCGACAATTGACGTCTCCGCTACCAACGCCAATGCCGGATCGATCAGCATCAACGCGGGTAATGGACCGGTCGCGCTTCGCGGCACGCTGAACGGTACGGCGACGGAGGGAGCCACCAGCGGCGACTTCAGCGTTACTACCGCCACGCTCTCCAACGCCGACTTCGCCGCGCTCAACGCGCTCTTGACCCAGGGCGGCTTCTTCGATGCGCGCAGCTTCGACATCCGGACCGGCGATCTCGTCATCGGTGACGGCGTGAAAGCCCGCAACGTCACGGTTGCCGTCGATGGCGGCAGCCTCACCATCGCCGGCACCATCGATGCCTCCGGCGCGGCGCCGGGCACCATCCGGCTCTCCGCCGGCAACGGTCTGACGCTGGCCTCGAGCGCGGTGCTCGATGCCCATGGCACGGTGCTGCAGACAGATAGCTACGGGCACGCCATCGAGGCCAAGAACCGCGGCCATATCGAGCTGACCGCCGCGGGTGGCACGCTGACGCTGTCTCCTGGCGCCACGCTCGATCTCACCACGCCGAATGGAGTGGCCTATGGCGATGTCCAGCTGAACGCGCAGCGCACCGGCGAGACCTCGGGCGACGTCGCCATCGACGCCACCGGTCCGCTCAACATCAAGGGCGCGTACAGCATCGCGCTCAACGCGTTCTGGACCTATGACCTGCCGGCGGGCAGCGCCATCAGCCAGGCGACGTTGGATGGCTATGACACCGCGAGCACGACCTTCATGAACGCCGCGCTGGGGAACGGCGCGCTGCAGGGCAGGATCGCGGGCCTGTCGTCCTACGGCCGCGCCTTCCACCTGCGCCCGGGCGTTCAGATCACCTCGAGCGGTGATCTCTCGACCTCGGGCGATATCGACCTCGCGAAATATCGTTACGGCGCGACCGCCGATCGCGACCCGAACTCGGCGACTTACGGCGCGGGCGAACCGATGGCGCTGGTAGTGCGCGCGGCAGGTGGCCTGACCGTCAAGGGAAGCATCTCGGACGGATTCAAGTCGTCGGCCGGAATACCGGCGACTGTTACGATCATCGACGTCACGAACATCTCGTTCTTCTCCCAGAGAACATTCAACGGTTACACCTTCTGGCAGGATAACAACACCGACGTTGTTGTCATGAGTGACTGGACCATCCCGAACGACGCTTTTTATAATTGGTGGACCTTTGAGTACTGGGGCAATCTGGTCGATAGCAACAATAACGCTTACAACCCCGGAGACACTATCCCGGCGGGCACGATAATTAGTGCCAGCAACAGTTATGGGTTTGCATTCGAGCCGTCCAACATGCCTATCGTCGGAGTTGTGACGAGCCCTGCAGTCCCAGGCGCGGCTGCTACAGCCCCGGCGGCGTCAATGCTCGCGCCAGGTTCGCTGTCGGCATCGGTTCGCCTCGTGGCGGGCGCAGATCTCGCAGCCGCCGACCAGCGCGCGCTGCAGACGAGACAGGCGCTCAACGGTCGCGGCAATCTCACGCTGAACGACCCTGTTTACAATTCATCGCTGAACGGCACGTTCTTCAGCGTGGTCCGCACCGGCACCGGCAGCCTCGATCTGCTGGCCGGTGGAAGCTTCAGCGAGGCCACGCCTTACGGCGTCTACACCGCCGGCACACAATCCGCGCCGGTCCTCGCGGCTGACGGCAGCAACCCTTACGACGTCGTTGGAGCCGCGAGCAGCGGCACCTCGCATGCGTGGTATCCGGAGCATGGCGGCGACCTCCTGCTCACGGCTCAGCAGGATGTCACCGGCAACATCCAGATCTTCGACAACAATACGCGCTATGTGGACTCTGATCTCACCGGCAATTGGTTCGGTCGGCAGGGAGGCGGAGGGTTGTCCGCCGATCCGGCCGCCTGGTGGGTCAACTTCGGCTCCTATGCAAAGACCTCTCAGTTTAGCGATAGGTCGCAGCTTGTCGGCTTCCAGGGCATCGGCACTCTCGGCGGTGGCAACCTGACCGTGATTGCGGGCGGCAACGCAGGCGTGACGGGCAACGGCTCGACCGGTCTCGATCTCGCGGTGGCTTCGACTGGACGGGTGCTGGCGGACGGCACGCTGCTGCAAACCGGCGGCGGCGACCTCACACTGAAAGTCGGCGGCAAGCTTAACTTCGTAATGCCGATCTTATCTTCGCAAGTGCCCGACTATTACGGCTCTATCACCGATCTGCGCGGCGACATTGTCGTGAAAGCTGGTTCTATCGGTGCGTTCGCGGTGAACAACGGCGGTGCCGCCTTCACCTCGGTCGATCCGCGCGCAACCGATCCCAATATCTTCAAGCGCTCGCTGAAGACGCCCGGCCCGATCTTCACGCCGGGTGACGGCACGGTCAGCATCATGACGCGCGGCGACCTGGTGTTCGGCGGCGCCGGTGATGCCGGCATGGGAGCCTTGGTCGATCTCAAAGGCATTCCCTATACGCTGCCCAATGCGGATGGCACGACCACGCTCGTCGCCGGCGGGCAATCGAGCTTCACGCTATGGAGGCCGGCGACCGCGATCAACCTGTATTCAGCCGGCGGCGACGTCGCGCCGTTGACGGGGACCGCCTTCAACGCCGTTGAAAACAGCAACGGCTTCTATCCAGGAACGTTGATCGTTGCGGCGGCCAACGGCGATATCCGCTTTGCGGAGCCCGTGTCTCGCGATCAGACCTTCACGGTTCTCGAACTGATCCCATCGCCGTCAGGCCAGCTTGAACTCCTCGCCGCAGGCTCGATCTACGGCTCGACCCAGGTGGTCGCAATGTCAGGGGCCGATATGAGCACGCTGGCAACGCCGTTCCGTCCCGTGTTCAATACGTCGGTGGGCGGCGGCGGCAACACCAACGCCAGCCCGACGTCGGCGTACATGCTCAATCAGTTCAATCCGATCGCCTTTGGTGAGGATACGCCCATCTCCAATCTGCATGCGGGCGATGCGCAGCCCGCGCTGGTCTATGCAGGCTTGGACATCGACGACCTGATCCTCGGGCAGCAGCTGAACGCCAGCACCAACTTCCGAACCGCTCCGAACCACGACACCTGGTATCTTGCGGCCAAGCCGTTCGAGGTGATCGCCGGGCGCGATATCGTCGGCACCGGCACGACGCCAAGCGTGTTCCTGAACACGAGCGACAACGATATCTCGCTCATGCGGGCCGGCCGCGACATCATCTACCAATCGGTCACCGTCGCAGGTCTCGGCCTGCTTCAGGTGCAGGCCGGCCGCAACCTGAACCAGGGCTATTACGGATCGCTGCTTAGCGTGGGCGATATCGTCAACCCGTTAAACAAAGCGGGTGGCGCCGGCATCACGGCGCTGGCGGGAGTCGGCGCGAGCGGTCCCGACTATGCCGCTTTCGCCAAGCTGTATTTCGATGCGGCCAACCAGTTGCCAGGCGACGGCACGCCGCTCGCCGGCAGCGGCAAGGTGGTCCACAGCTATGACCAGGAATTGCTGGCGTGGCTGCAGCAGCGCTTTAACTACACCGGCACCGCGGCGGATGCGCTCGCCTTCTTCCTGGCTCTGCCCACGGCGCAGCAGGGCGTCTTCGTCCGTGACGTCTATTACAAGGAGCTCACCCTGAGCGGCCGCGAATACAGCGGTGCGATCACGGGCCCGCGCCCTCGCAGCTATCTGCGCGGCCGCGAGGCGATTGCGACGCTGTTCCCGGATCAGGATGCCGACGGCAAGCCGATCACCTATTCAGGCGCGATCACGATGTTCAGCGGTCTGGTGAAGGACACCTTCAACAATATTAAGGTCGTCGACGCCGGCATCCAGACCCAGTTCGGCGGTGGCATCCAGATCCTCAATCCGGGCGGAAGGACCCTCATCGGCGTGGAAGGCGTGTCGCCGGGCGCCGGCGCGGGTTTGATCACGCAGGGCTCGGGCGACATCGACGTCTATTCGCTCGGCAGCGTGCTGCTCGGCCAGAGCCGCATCATGACCACTTTCGGCGGCAACATCCTGGTGTGGTCGGCCACCGGCGACATCAACGCCGGCCGCGGCTCAAAGACGACGACGATCTTCACGCCGCCCAAACGCACCTACGATGCCTATGGCAACGTCTCGCTGTCGCCGGTCGTGCCGTCGGCCGGCGCCGGCATCGCAACGCTCAACCCGATCCCGCAGGTGCCGGCGGGCGATATCGATCTGATCGCGCCGCTCGGCACCATCGACGCCGGCGAGGCCGGCATCCGCCATTCCGGCAACGTCAACCTTGCCGCGCTGCAGATCGTCAATGCCGCCAACATCTCCGGGCAGGGCACGGTGACGGGCGTGCCGACCGTGCAGGCGCCAAACATCAATGCTGCGCTTGCGGCGAACAGCACCGCCGGGGCGGCGCAAAAGACCACGGCGCCGACGCAGTCCACCAACAGCGACCAGCCATCGATCATCATGGTCGAATTCTTGGGCTTCGGCGGCGGCAATGGCGACCAGGATGAAACCTCACGCAAGGATCGCCGCAGCGACGCTTCCGGTGGACTCCGCTACGATCAAAATAGTTCGGTTCAGTTCGTGGGCCTCGGCAATCTCACCAGCGAGGAAAAGGTCCAGCTAACCGAGAGAGAAAGACATAACCTGAAAGGGCAATCTCGGTAACGCGCCGGAGGTTCTGCCCGCGCAAGCCCGATGACCCGGTTTTCGCCGAAATGCGGGATACGATAAACTCGGCGACCCCCGTCGTCCCGGGCTTGACCCGGGCCCCATAACCACAGGCCTCTGTGGTGCGCTCCGCTGCAACCAATTGCTCCCGCCACAACACCTCTCTGTGGCTATGGGTCTCTGCATTCGCAGGGACGACAGCGGTGCGAGGTTCGACGATAATCGTAGGATGGGTAGAGCGCAGCGAAACCCATCATTCGCGTGGAGAGGTCTGCGCGGATGATCTTCGAGCTATGCTGGCATTGCACTGCGACCTGACGATGAGACATCGCCTTTCGAAAACGCACGAATGAAAGCGGTAGAGGGGCTGACGCAGTCGAGGATTGTTGATCTATGCTGGGTTGACCGCCCTGTTTTCTCTTGTGAGAACGCGGCCCCAACTTACTATTATTATGGGTGTAAGGTTTGTGGCGCGGGTTCGGAGGATGACAATGAATTTGAGTCGTCGCGGATTCATCAAACTCACCGGCACCAGCCTTGCAGCCTCCAGCGTCGGTGCACTCGGCTTTGGCTATACCGGCGAGGCGCTCGCCGCCGCGGTTCGGCCGTACAAATTGGCGGCCGCGACCGAGACCCGCAACACCTGCACCTATTGCTCTGTCGCCTGCGGCATACTGATCTACAGCATGGGCGACCGTGCCAAGAATGCGCGATCCAACATCATCCATATCGAGGGCGATCCGGATCATCCGGTGAACCGCGGGACGCTTTGTCCGAAAGGCGCGGGCCTCTTGGACGTCGTTCATGCGCCGACGCGGCTGAGAGCGCCGCGCTATCGCGCTCCCGGTAGCAACGCGTTCAAGGAAGTCAGCTGGGACTTCGCGCTCGACCGTATCGCGCGGCTGATGAAGGACGACCGCGACAAGAATTTCATCGCCAAGAACGCCGCCGGCACGACCGTGAATCGATGGACCAGCACCGGCATGCTGGCTGCGTCTGCGTCGTCGACCGAGACCTCCTACGCGACATGGAAGGTCGTGCGCGCGCTCGGCATGGTGGTTTTCGACAACCAGGCGCGTGTCTGACACGGACCGACGGTGGCCAGTTTGGCCCCATCATTCGGTCGCGGTGCGATGACCAACACCTGGCAGGACATCAAGAATGCCAATGTGGTGATCGTGATGGGCGGTAACGCCGCTGAAGCGCATCCGTGCGGCTTCAAATGGGTGATCGAAGCCAAGATCGAGAACGGCGCCAAACTGGTGGTTGTCGATCCCCGCTTCACGCGCACCGCTTCGGTCGCTGACATGTATGCGCCGATCCGTCCGGGCACCGACATTGCGTTCCTGAACGGGCTGATCCGTTACTTGCTGGAAAAGAATGCGATCCAGCATGAATATGTGAAGCACTACACCAACGCCGGCCTGATCGTGAAGGAGAGTTTCGGATTCGCGGATGGGCTCTTCAGCGGCTATGACGAGGAGAAGAAGACCTACGATAGATCGAGCTGGGATTTCGAGCTCGACGAACAGGGCTTCGCCAAGGTTGACGACACCTGGCAGAATCCGCGCTGCGTCATCAACTTGATGCGCCAGCATGTCGATCGCTATACGCCGGAGATGGTGTCGCGTATCAGCGGCACGCCGCAGGACAAGCTTCTGCAGGTCTATGAGCTGATCGCCACCACGGCGGCGCCCGATAAGGCACTGACATGCCTGTTCGCGCTCGGCTGGACGCAGCATTCCGTCGGCTCGCAGAATATCCGCACCATGGCGATGGTCCAATTGCTGCTCGGCAATATCGGCGTCGCCGGCGGCGGCATGAACGCGCTGCGCGGCCATTCCAACATTCAGGGCCTGACGGATGTCGGTCTGCTGTCGAACCAGATTCCCGGCTATCTGTATCTGCCGACGGATCAGGAGACGACCTTCGAGGACTACATGAAGACGCGGCAGTACAAGCCGCTGCGTCCCGGTCAGGTCAGTTATTGGCAGAACTACCGAAAATTCATTGTCAGCTTCCAGAAAGCGATGTTCGGCGAGTCCGCGACATCGGACAATGACTGGGCCTATGACTGGTTGCCCAAGCTCGACGTTCCCCTCTACGACATCATCCGCGCGTTCGAAATGATGAACCAGGGCGAGATGAACGGTTACATCTGCCAGGGCTTCAATCCGTTGCAGGCATTCCCGGATCGCGGCAAGATTCGCCGCGGCCTCAGCAAGCTGAAATTCCTGGTGACGATGGATCCGCTGGACACGGAGACCTCGCGGTTCTGGGAAAATTTCGGGCCCCAGAATCCCGTTGATCCGTCCCAGATCCAGACCGAAGTCTTCCAGTTGCCGACGACCTGCTTTGCCGAAGAGAACGGCTCACTGGTCAATTCCGCGCGCTGGCTGCAATGGCACTGGAAGGCTGCCGAGCCGCCGGGCGACGCGAAGTCGGATATCTGGATCATGAGCGGCATCTATCATCGTATGCGCGAGCTGTACCGCAAGGAGGGCGGCGCATTCCCGGATCCGATCCTCAACATGACCTGGAATTATACCGACCCGACCAGCCCCGATCCGGAGGAATTGGCGAAGGACATGAACGGCCGGGCGCTGGTCGATCTCAAGGACGCGACCGGCGCGGTGACGGTGGCTGCGGGCAAGCTGCTCGACGGCTTCGCGCAACTGCGCGACGACGGCACTACGGCAAGCGGCTGCTGGATCTTCACGGGTTGCTACACCGAGAAGGGCAACCAGATGGCGCGGCGCGACGCCAGCGATCCACGGGAGCAGGGTATCGCTCCGAACTGGGCCTGGGCGTGGCCGGCCAATCGGCGAATTCTCTACAATCGCGCCAGCGCCGATCTCAATGGCAAGGCGTGGAATCCGGAGAAGCCCATCATCGAATGGAATGGCAAGCAGTGGGTCGGCATTGATGTTCCCGACTACACGCCGACGACGAAGCCGTCCGATGGCGTCGGTCCGTTCATCATGAATGCCGAAGGCACCGGACGATTGTTCGCGCGCGACCAGATGGTGGATGGTCCGTTCCCTGAGCACTATGAGCTGCTGGAGTCGCCATCTCAAAATGTCCTCCATCCGAAGGTGAGGTCCAATCCGGTGGCGCGCGTGTTTGCCGATGATCGCGCAGATTTCGGCACCTCGTCCGAATTTCCGTATGTCGGCACCACCTATCGGCTCACCGAGCATTTCCATTTCTGGACCAAGCACGCGCTCATCAACGCAATCCTCCAGCCGGAGGAGTTCGTCGAGATTGGCGAAGCGCTGGCCAAGGAAAAGGGCATCGACCAGGGCGGCTGGGTGCGAGTGTCCTCGAAGCGCGGCTTCATCGTCTGCAAGGCTTACGTCACCAAGCGCATCAAGCCTTTAACGGTCGACGGGAAACCGACACATGTGATCGGCGTGCCCCTGCACTGGGGTTTCACGGGGCAGGCGCGAAAGGGATTCGGCGCCAATACGCTGACTCCTTCAGTGGGCGATGCGAACACGCAGACGCCGGAATTCAAGGCGTTCCTGGTGAACGTCGAAAAAGCAACCGGTCCGGCGGCCTGAAGGAGCGATCAATGGCAGACCTACAGTCCCAGGACTACATTCGGCGCTCAGCGACGACCTTGACGCCTCCCGCAGCGCGCAACTACGAGCAACAGGTTGCAAAACTCATCGATGTGACGCGTTGCATTGGCTGCAAGGCCTGCCAGTCGGCATGCATGGAATGGAACAACCTTCGTCCCGAAGTCGGATATTTCGAAGGCTCTTACGAAAATCCGATGGATCTAGGCCCAGAAGTCTGGACGCTGATGCGTTTCAACGAATGGGAGAATGAAAAAGGCGATCTGGAGTGGCTGATCCGCAAGGATGGCTGCATGCACTGCGAAGATCCCGGTTGTCTCAAAGCCTGCCCGGCGCCCGGCGCTATCGTGCAATATGCGAATGGGATCGTGGATTTTGTCAGCGACGCCTGCATCGGCTGCGGCTATTGCGTGAAAGGGTGTCCGTTCAATATTCCGCGCATCAGCCAGACCGATCACAAGTCCTACAAATGCACGCTGTGCTCGGATCGGGTGTCGGTGGGGCTGGAGCCGGCTTGCGTCAAGACCTGCCCGACAGGCGCGATCATGTTCGGGACGAAGAGCGACATGACGGATTGGGCTCAAGAGCGGATCAAGGATCTGAAATCGCGCGGCTTCGAGAATGCCGGGCTTTACGATCCTCCGGGCGTCAGCGGCACGCACGTGATGTATGTTCTGCATCACGCCGATAAGCCATCGATTTATTCGGACTTGCCGGAACAGCCGCATATCAGTGATTTCGTCAGCTTCTGGAAGGGGCTGATCAAGCCCGTCGCGCTCGCCGGTCTTGCGTTCACCGCGCTGGCCGGATTCTTCCACTGGATCACGGTCGGGCCGAATGACGTGCAGCCTGAAGATGAAGCCGAAGCAGAGCGGCTGTTGCGTTCAGCGGAGAAGCCGCGATGACATATCCCAGCGGCACCATCATCCGCTATTCGGCGGCCAGCCGGATCAACCACTGGATCACCGGTGGCTGTTTCGTGCTTCTGGTGTTGTCGGGCCTGGCGATGTTTCATCCAATGCTGTTCTTCTTGTCGAACCTGTTCGGCGGCGGCCAATGGACGCGCGCCGCGCATC
Source organism: Bradyrhizobium sp. Leo170 (assembly GCF_004296405.1). GTDB lineage: Bacteria > Pseudomonadota > Alphaproteobacteria > Rhizobiales > Xanthobacteraceae > Bradyrhizobium. The sequence goes on along the minus strand of NZ_PSRR01000011.1, from coordinate 42,473 downwards.
CATGGATCGGCGTTGTTCTGTTCATCAGTTACACCGGGTTGATCATTCAGTTCTGGCGCGATGAAATGTGGACGCGCGACGATCTCGCCTGGACTGGGGCCATCACCCGCGTTCTCGTCAATGAGGAAGACGGCGTCCCGGAAGTCGCGCGATTCAATGCCGGCCAGAAGTTCGTGTTCTGGGCCATGGCTCTGCTGGTGCCGGTTCTGTTCTTTAGCGGCCTTGTAATCTGGGAAGTCTATTTTTCGTCGTACACGACGATCGAGCAGCAGCGGATCGCCGTGCTGATCCATAGCCTGGCGGCCATCGGGGCGATCATCGTATGGATCATCCACGTCTATGCCGGCCTCTGGATCAGAGGCTCGATGCGGGCCATGACCCAAGGCTATGTCACGCCAGGCTGGGCATATCGGCACCATCGCAAGTGGTTCACACGTTTGGCAGAAACAGGGTCGAAAGGACCGGTGCCTCGCGTAAGCCATGACACTCCATCGATAAGGAGCGGTTCGTGAGGCAAGGCGAAGTCGCACCGCAGGGAAAATGGGAGGGCGTTCTCGGAGGCGTCAAAGCTCCGGAGGCGATCGTGCTTGCCGATCCGTTGAAAAGATTCGCCAATACATCCACTCGGCTCGCTGCGTTGGCGCCCGGGCATCCGATGGAAGACTGGCTGCGTTTCATGTCGCACCTCGCTCGGGCTCAGCAGGCCGCGGCGATCACCGCGAAGTCTCCCGTGCCCCCCGACCGATTTGCTGTCGAACAGGCGGTCGAAGCCCGCATGCCGCCACTCGCTGCGGATGGACATCGCAGAGATTCTGCCTGGCGCGACGGCTTGACGGCATTACTGGATAATTTCGACAACGCATCTGCGCCGCCACAAGCGCTGGCGGTCATGGCGGAACTGCGCGCAAGCGACGCCGCCACGCTCGAGCGGTTGGCCGATGCATTCCTTCACGGCCACGTCGGAGCTTCGCAGGCCGGCGCGGCGCTCTACATTGCCGCCGCATTGCAGGTCTATTTCACGCGCATGGCGGCGAGCCTGCCCGCATCGTCGCTTCGTTTGTTGGAGCGCCGCGGACTTTGCCCGTGCTGCGGCTCGACACCCAGCGCAGGTCTGGTGACGGCGTCGGGGCAGACGCCGGGCGTGCGTTATCTTTACTGCTCGCTCTGCTCGACGGCGTGGAATCACGTTCGCGCGGTTTGCATTACTTGCGGCGAATCGCGCTCAGTCGCGCTCGAAGGTATCGAAGGTGACAGCGACGCGGTCAAAGCCGAGACCTGCAACGAATGCCATACCTATGCGAAGATGATCTACCAGAAGCAGGACACCAAGGCCGACCCGTTCGCCGACGATCTCGCGACACTCGGGCTCGATGTGCTTGTCGGCGAAGCCGGCTGGTCGCGTCACGCACCCAATCCATTGCTGCTGACGGGAGAAGGTTGATCCATGTTGACACCATCCGTTCGTTTGACTGATCTTGCCCATGGAGGAGGCTGCGGCTGCAAACTGGCCCCGTCCGTTCTCCAGCAACTTCTCGCCAATCAAGCAGCGGCTGCGCCTTACGCACAGCTCCTCGTCGGCACCGAAACCGGGGATGACGCCGCGGTCTGGCAGATCGACGACAAGACCTGCATTATCGCAACCACCGACTTCTTCATGCCGGTCGTAGACGATCCGCATGATTTCGGACGGATCGCGGCGGCGAACGCGATATCCGACGTCTATGCCATGGGCGGAAAGCCGATCATGGCGCTCGCCATTCTCGGCATGCCGCTCGGAAAACTTCCGATCGAAACCGTGCAGGGGATTCTGGGCGGCGGCGCGTCGATCTGCGCTGAGGCCGGCATTCCCATCGCGGGCGGTCATTCGATCGATTCCGTAGAGCCGATCTATGGTCTTGCCGTGATCGGGTTGTGCAGCCCGGATAACGTTCGCAAGAATTCCGGCGCCCGTCCCGGCGACGCGTTGATCCTGACCAAGGGCATTGGCATCGGCATCTATTCGGCCGCCTTCAAGAAGCGCGCGCTCTCCGACGAGGCCTATGCGGAGATGATTGCATCAACGACCTTGCTGAACCGGATCGGTCAGGTGCTGGGTGACAACGCGGATGTCCATGGCATCACCGATGTGACCGGGTTCGGCCTGTTGGGGCATGGCCTTGAAATCGCGCGAGGGGCCCGCGTGCGCCTGACGATAGAGCAGAGCCGCATCCCGTTTCTCGAAGCGGCGCAGCGGCTGGCGCTTTCGGGCTATATTACCGGCGCCTCCGAGCGCAACTGGGCGAGCTACGGTCATCAGGTGATGCTGCCGCCTGAGTTACCGTCATGGCGGCGTGCGCTGTTGACCGATCCGCAAACATCCGGTGGTTTGCTGGTGGCCTGCAAGGCGGATCGAGCTGAGGCGATCTGCGCGATGATCAAAGCCGCCGGTTATCCGCGCGCCAGCATCATTGGATCGGTCGGCGCAGGCGAGCCCGCCATTGAGATCATCTAGGTCATTCAGGAAGTGGCGGAAGAGAGCGGGAGTCGAACCCACCAAAGACAGGCTCGCTGCCTCACTCGGATTTGAAGTCCGAACGCCCCACCGGGGACGATTCTCTTCCCTGTATTGTTTGATCGGTTGAATGCACCAGGGGTCCGAACAAGTCCAGACGATGCCGGTTTATCCGGCGCATGTCATCCTTGTTGACAGTCACGCCATGCCGATCGAAGAAGTCGAGGATCTGGATGGCGACCTTTCGGCCGTTCTCGACACGGTCGCGAAATTGCGCAGCGGTGAAAACGCCGTTTGCGGAACGGCCGGCAAGGTCGGCAACGATGCCCACCATTTCAAGGACCGTGCCGCGCAAGAAGAAATGGTCGTGGGCAATCTCGTCGGCCCAGCCCATCCGGCCGGCCAGCTTCAACAGCCTGCGGATGTCGCGCTCCGGATGCCCCGTTGCGGTCGCGATGTCGCGCACGCGTGGCGGGCGGAAGCGGGCGCCTCCTGCCAGGAGCGGTTGGATCGTGGCCCAGAATTCGTCATCTCTGGGCGAAAGATGCACGGCATGGGTGGGCGAGCGCACAAAGGAGCCGTCGAGGACAACATGACCCATCGACGCCATTTTTTGCAACGCTGCGGAGAATTCCGCCGCCGGCAGCGGCGGCTGGAACATAAGCCGGAGTTTCTCGCGTCCGATCCCTTGCAGATCGGGATTGTCGCGATGGTAGGCGGCGACGTGCTCAGTGAGCTCGGCGAGCACCAATTGCCAACGGTCGGGGGCGAGCGCGAGTCTCGATTCCCGCGTCTCCAGGACAACCAGGTCCAGTGCGTCTTCGATGCGCTTTGCTTCTGTCGCGGACAGCGCGCGGCCTCTTGCAAAGGCGGCGAGGTCCCAGGCGAATGGCGATGTGGCCAGCAGCTTCTTGAAAGCAGTCAGCGGATCGAAAAGCGCAAGGGCGGCACGCTGCGCCCGCCGTTCGGCCGTTCCGCGCCGCCGCTTCGGCGGACGCAGATCGATGAAATAACCGCCGCCCATCGTGCGTTGCGCGGACGCATCGCGGATCACGTAGCGATCCGGAATGGCGGCGGCGATCGGCCGCTCCAGCACGAGTTGAACATCGGCCGTCGCGCCTGGACGAACGGGCTCATCGCCCAGCAGCACGACATGCGCACCCATTTCGGTAGAGCCGTGGTGCAACCGGACCGGAAGCCATTGCTTGAGCGGTTTGGTCTCGCCCGGCAACAGACGCAGCCCGGCATCGATCCGATCCGTTGGCGCGTGCAGGTTGGGATCCAGCAGCACATCGCCTCGATGAATGCTCTCTTTCGTGATGCCTTCGCCGGCGAGATTGAGCGCGCAACGGTCCCCGGCTCGTCCGATCTCCGACGGTCTGTTCTGAGCATGCAGGGATCGCACGCGCGCAGGCAGGCCCGACGGACTAATGAGGATGTGATCCTCGACGCGAACGGAACCGGACAACACCGTGCCGGTAACGACAACGCCTATCCCCTGGAGGGTAAAGACGCGGTCAACCGCGAGCCGAAAACGGCCCGCCGCCGAACGTTTGGAAACATGCTTGGTCGACGCCGCCAGCCTTGCGCGCAGGTCGTCAATTCCCCGCCCCGTCGGCGCGGACACCGGGACAATGTCGGCTCCCTCAATGGAGGTCCCTCCGATTGCTTCGCGGACTTGTGCGGAGAGGTCAACAAGCCGCTGCGGCGAAACCAGATCGGACTTGGTCAGCGCGACGATTCCGTGCCTGATGCCAAGCAGATCGATGATCGCCAGGTGCTCCAGCGTTTGCGGCATGATGCCGTCATCTGCGGCGATCACGAGCAAGGCGAAGTCAATGCCGCTTGCGCCGGCGAGCATGGTATGTACCAGGCGCTCGTGACCTGGAACGTCGATAAAGCCCAGGATCTCCCCGCCATCGACGGGCAGATAGGCGAAGCCGAGATCGATGGTGATGCCCCGCGCCTTTTCTTCCTTCAGCCGGTCGCCATCGACACCGGTCAATGCTTTGACCAGCGCGGTCTTGCCATGATCGATATGGCCGGCCGTTCCGATGATCATTGCTCAGGTCGGCGCATCAGGATTCAATTCGGCAGGATTCAATTCGGAAAGGGTGGATACGAATTCATCTTCCTCCGACAGGCAGCGCAAATCCAGCGTCAGGCCATCATCTGCAATTCGTCCGATCACAGGCCGTCGCAACTCGCGCAAGGCGGCCGCCAGTCGGTCGAGCGCGCCGCTTCCGGAGGCGGAGCGAATCACAAGACCTGCGCTGGCGATGGTGTCGAGCGGCAGCGCGCCCGAGCCGATCTGGCTTTCACAACTGCACAAATCCACCGTGTAAGCCTTGCCAACGGCCTGAACGACGACCGGGCGCAACCGGCTAGCTTGGGCTTCGATATCCGTCTTGGACCGCGCCAGCATTCGCAAAGTCGGCAAACGTTCGGCCAGCCGATCCGGATCGCGATAGAGCTTCAACGTCGCCTCGATGGCGGCAAGTCTGACCTTGTCGACGCGGAGCGCGCGCTTCATCGGATTGCGGTTGATCGCGGCGATCAAGGATGTCTTGCCGACAACGAAACCTGCCTGAGGTCCGCCAAGCAGCTTGTCGCCCGAAAATGTCAGGAGGCCGGCGCCGGCCGCAACCGCCTCCCGCACCGTCGGCTCCTTTTGCAAACCGTACTTCGAAAGATCGACCAGCGTGCCGGACCCGAGATCGTTCAGCAGCGGAACGTTCGCTTCGCCGGCGATGGTCGCAAGTTCCGCGGCGCCGACTTCAGCCGTGAAGCCCTGGATGCGATAGTTCGACGTATGAACTTTCAGGATGACGCCGGTCCGTTCGCTCAGTGCCGCGCGGTAATCCTTCGCGTGCGTTCGGTTGGTGGTTCCCACTTCGACCATGTTTGCACCGGCCCGCGCCATGATATCAGGCATACGGAAGGCGCCGCCAATCTCGATCAGTTCGCCGCGCGAGACGATCGCTTCGCGCCCTTGAGCCAGCGTGTTGAGGCAGAGCAGAACCGCCGCTGCATTGTTGTTGACGATGGTTGCGTCTTCCGCGCCGGTCAGCTCGCAAAGGAGCTGCCGCACGTGATCGTCGCGCTCGCCCCGCTTGCCCGTCGAGAGATCGAATTCGAGTGCTACGGGGCCGCGCATTGCCGCGACGGCTGCCTCGATCGCCTCGTCGGCAAGCGAGGCCCGGCCGAAGTTGGTGTGCAGAATGGTCCCGGTCAGATTGAACAGCGAACGCAGTCCTGACATGTCCCCTTCGTTGAGCAGCGCCAAGGCGCGAAGCGCAACGTCCTCGATGCTGGGAGGCGGGGCACCGCTCCTTATCTCGTTCCGGGCGTCGTCGATCGTGGCGCGAATAGCCTCAGTCGACGCCACGCGCCCAAAGCGCTGCAACAGGGCGACAGCCGAATCCGAATTCAAGATCGCCGAGACAGATGGCAGGCTGCGCAGGCTGGCCGATGTCGAATCTTTCATTCGCATTCCGGACATTAGGTGGGGTTGGGAGCAAATGCAGCATTCGAAGGGGCGGTCGTGTCCGCCTCTCACAAAAATATCTATGAATTGGACGTTTTCAATACCTTGCAAGAACCCCCATCGGCCAGGCAGATCGCGTTCCGCCGGGAGGTGATGCTCAGACCGGACCATCTCGTGCGGAGCCCCGCGCACGAGCTAGCGCGCTCCTACTGGCGTCAGTGATACCGACGCACTAAATACTCCCGACCATGCAAGACGATGCGCTCGAGGACTTCATCAACCGCCACTCACGTCTGTTCGTCCTGACGGGAGCAGGCTGTAGCACAAATTCCGGCATCCCGGACTATCGCGATAGCGACGGCAAGTGGAAGCGGACGCCGCCGGTAACCTACCAGGCTTTTATTCGAGAGCACGCGACCCAGCAGCGCTATTGGGCACGGAGTTTGATCGGGTGGAGGAGGTTTGGCCGTGCATTACCTAACGACGCCCACCATGCGCTGGCCAAGCTGGAAGCGAAGGGGCGAAGCAAGATTCTCCTGACCCAAAATGTGGATGGGCTTCATCAGGCTGCTGGCAGCAAGCAGGTCATCGACCTGCACGGACGGCTTGATATGGTTCGGTGCCTGGGATGCGCGTCGACGACGCCGAGATCGACTTTTCAGGACGAACTGGCTCGCTTGAATGGCGCGTGGCTTGCTTTGGACGCCGTGGACGCTCCCGACGGGGACGCTGATGTTGAGAACGAAGATTTCTCAAGTTTTGTCGTACCGACTTGCCGATTGTGCCGGGGCGTTCTTAAGCCGGATGTCGTCTTCTTCGGCGAAAATGTTTCGCGCGACATCGTTGCCACCGCTAAGAGCCATCTGAACGAAGCCGACGGCATGTTGATCGTCGGTTCCTCGCTTATGGTCTATTCCGGCTTTCGCTTCGCGCAGATGGCGGCTCAAAATGGCCTGCCGATCGCGGCCGTCAATCTCGGTCGGACCCGAGCCGATCACCTGCTCACGCTGAAGGTAGAAGATCGGTGCGAAGCGGCGCTTGCCTTCTTGCTGTGAGAAATCCGGCGAGCGTCAGGAGCGACAAAGTTATGGTGACCTTCCGATAGACCAAAGGATGGCGTTCGTAAGGAGGCGTTGGAATCGAGCGTCGCGCCATACCGAGGCCTCGTGGCCCAGCGCCGTATAGAACACTCGTCCCCGGCCGTAAGACCGGGTCCAGGCGAGGGGCCAGCCATAGGATCGTTGATGCACACCCGGCTTGCCAAGGTCCACTGAGTTTTGGTCGAGGCGTAGCAGCACCTGTGACCCACGATGGTCGAAATCTCTGATCTGGTAGATCTCGTCCTCGAACTGCAAGGTATCGCCGAGATGCGCCACCAGCGGATTGCCGGGATCAACGACATTGATGGTCACGGCCTGATGCCATGGATGACCATCGAAGTAGCCGCCGATCAGATCAAGATAATCCGGCCAGGTGTAGAACGTGTCCGTGGCTGAATGAACGCCAAGGAAACCACCGCCGGAGCGCACAAAATTCAGAAGAGCGGCTTTTTCGGCGTCGTTCATTGGGATCTCTCCGGTGGTGAAGAACAACGCCCCGGCATAGCGTCTGAGGTTGTCGGTCGAAAACTCGGATATGTCTTCTGTGGCAGTGACCTCAAAGGCGCCGGAACTCCGTCCAAGCTGTGTCAGTATTGACTCGGAAAGCGGTATGACTTCGTGCCGATAGCCGGCGGAGAGTGTGAAATAAAGGATGCGTTCCGGCAACCGCTCTGCACGCGCGCCGAACGGCCGGATTGCCGCCGCGCTGCCGAGGAGCGCTATGAACTCGCGTCGCCTCACGGTCCCTCCCGCAGCCTGCGCAATCATAATCACCCTCGCGCAAAGTGGAAGGGTTTCGAGGCGAACAGGGGAGAGCCGATCGTCGCGCGCATGTACGACACTGCGATGGTCTTGGCGCCCAGAAAGACAAACCGCTACTCGATTGCGGCCTTGATGAGGTTCAGCAATTCCTGATACGGCTCACGGCTCGGCGGGTCCGACGGCGCTTGCCGCATCAGATCGTAGATCTTCGGAACGAGTTGGACAGCTTGATCGAGTTCGCCGTCGCGACCCGGCTGATAACCGCCCATCAAGCGAAGATCGCGCGTGTCCTCGAAGCGCGCGATCATGGCGCGCAACTTTCGCAGCAAATTGCGTTCATCCGCGGTCCAGACTTGCTGGGCGAGGCGCGATACCGATGAAAGCACATTGACGGCGGGATAGCGCCCCTGATCTGCGACCTCCCGGTCAAGCACGATGTGCCCATCGAGGGTGCCGCGCACCGTATCCGCTATCGGCTCATTGTGGTCATCGCCATCGACGAGCACGGAATAAATGCCGGTGATTGAGCCCTGCCCGTCGATTCCGGGTCCGGACCGTTCGAGCAGGCGCGGCAGCTCGCTAAAGACGCTTGGGGCGTAGCCGCGCGCAACCGCGGGCTCGCCGGTGGCCAGCGCGATTTCGCGGGCCGCGTGAGCGAAGCGTGTGACCGAATCGACGATCAGCAGCACCGATTCGCCGCGATCCCGAAAATATTCGGCGATCGTGGTGGCGGTCTTTGCCGCCAGGCGGCGCATCATCGGACTCTCGTCGCTCGTGGACACCACCGTGATCGCGCGCGATCGATGGTGAACCAGTGCCTCCTCGAGGAATTCGCGTACCTCGCGGCCGCGCTCGCCGACCAAGGCCGTGACGACAGTGTCGAAGCCCTGGCTTTGCGCGATCATGGACAGCAACGTTGTCTTGCCGACGCCTGACCCGGCAAAAATACCAATGCGCTGCCCGACGCAGAGCGGCGTAAACAGATCCAGCACGCGCACTCCCGTCCGCAACGGCGTGCGCACGCGGGCCCGGCTGATGGCGGGCGGTGGGCTCGCATCCGTTGACATCACCCGGTCGCCGACGTGCAACGTGCCAGCGTCGTCGATCGGCTCGGCGAGGGCGTTGAGCACCCGGCCCTTCCAACTCGGATGCGGCGAGATCGTCTTCGGTGGATGACGATAGGCAACGAGACCCAGGCCCGCCCCGATGTGGGAATCGAACGGCTTGGCAGTGACGCCGTTCCCGTCGATACGAACGACCTCGCCGAGTTGTACCTGGCCATCGATTTCGAGCCCGATCAACTCGCCCAGTCTTACGAATCGCGAGAGGCCCGACACGCGGTAATGCGTCGGCGCGACCTCTGAAACGGTGCCGCCCACCCGGACCGTCGGCACGTCCTTGCGGAGCGACGAAAGCGTCGATTCCAGCCGCTCCAGCGCATTCATCGATTACCAGGCTCCTGTGTTGCTGGCCGCTATGCCTTGGACGGTTCGCCAAGCGAGCGAATCGCGTTCTGCATTGTGCCCTCGGAGCCCTCGACGAGCGAGGTGACGCTCTGGAACGCCCGCGACGCGGTGATCAACTGTGTCAGCTCCGACAGCGGGTCGACGTTGGACTCCTCGACAAAGCCCTGCTGGAAGCCGGTGTACATGAAATCGACGACGGGCGTCGCGGCACGGTCCGGAATGACCCCCGAATTGCCGTAGCGCTCCAGCTTTGCGCCCACAGGAATGTCGAACAGGCCGAGCACCCCGACCTGGTTGTTGTTTTGCGTAATGGTCCCGTCTCGCGAGATCGTCAGCGGTCCGCCCTCGGGATCGACGATGATCGGCGTACCGCCTGCATCGAGCACGGGGAACCCTGAAACGGTCTGCAATTCGCCAGTGCGGTTGATCTGCATCCGGCCGTCCCGTGTGTAAGCCTTGCCGGTGGGACCGGTAAACCCCATCCATGTGTTCCCGATGACGGCGACGTCGAGGCTATTCTCGGTCCGCGTCACACTTCCGGGCCTTCGAGAGATGAAGTTTTCTCCGGGAGTCGAGAAGGCGACGGGCTGGGATGCCGCGCGCGACATTGCCGTTTCGAATTTCACTGCGTCGGCGCGGAAAGCGGTCGTCTTCATGTTCGCCAGATTGTTGGCGATGGTCTCAAGCCTCTTTTCGACGGCGACCTGAGCGGAAAGGCTGACATAGAGCGCTGATTGCATACCGGCTCTCTTCCGATCTTCAGGTTCGTGCGTGCGGCCTGCTCGGAGATCGAGCCGGATTGCCGGAGATCTCCGATAGTTTGCGATCGTGGGACACCATCGCGGAAGCAACTCCTGCGCGCACACAAGGATTAAGACTGGCTGAAAAATCGACCGGCAAGCTTGTGCGAGGCTGTTCGCGGCGGTCCAGTGACAGCTTCGTGCAAGGATCGCTGCCTAAACGAATGTGTCCCAATTCGGAGCGGTGTGCTTGAGCATTCTTTTTGGCGTCATCGTCACGATCGCGAGCCTGCTGGGCGGCTTCGTGGCGATGGGTGGGCATGTCAGCGTGATCTGGCAGCCGTGGGAGTTTGTCATCATCGCCGGCATGGCGATCGGCACCTATATTGTCGCGAACCCCTGGAAGGTCGTCATCGACACGGGTGTCGCGACCGTACAGGCGCTTACCGTGGCTGTGCCGAAGCAGCGCCACTACCTCGACCTGCTCGGACTTCTGCACGCGCTCATGCGCGAAGTGCGCAACAAGGGGCGCAATGAAGTCGAGGCGCATATTGACGACCCGACATCGTCGGAGATCTTCCAAAACTTTCCGACCGTACTTGCCAACGATTCTCTCGTGCATTTCATTTGCGACTATTTTCGCCTGATCGTCATGGGAAGTGCGCGACCGCACGAAATCGAGGCGCTGATGGACGAAGAGATCGAAACGATCGTTCGCAGCAAACTGAAGCCGTACCATTCTCTGATGATGGTTGCGGAAGGCCTGCCGGCGCTCGGGATCGTGGCTGCGGTCCTGGGCGTCATCAAGGCGATGGGGGCGCTCGATCAGTCGCCCAAGCTTCTCGGTGGCCTGATCGGTGCGGCGCTGGTCGGAACATTTGCTGGAATTTTTCTCTCGTACGGTCTTGTTGCGCCTTTGGCCCACAAGGTCAAAATGGTGCGCGAGCAGCAATGCCGGATGTACATCATCGTCAAACAGACGCTGCTCGCCTTCATGAACGGCGCGCTGCCGCAGATCGCAATCGAGCATGGCCGCAAGATGATCGGACCTGGCGATCGTCCCTCGATCGACGTGGTCGAAAACGAAACCATCGCCGGCGCCGCAAAGGGCGGCGGTGGTGAACAGGGGGCGAAAGTGGCGGGAGCAAAGGCCTAATGTCGGAAAGCAAGCCGCTGCGGCACGAGCCGGCGCCGGATCAACTGCTCGGGGCTGCCGGAATCTCGGTCGATCGCATGCCGATGCTGCATGTGATCTTCGATCAGATGACCAACCTCTGCGCCGAGAGTCTCCGGTCGATGTCGCCATCGCAGTCGTATTTTTCGCTGACCGGCGTCGGTAGCGACCGTCTTTCCGAGATTCTCGACGGCCGCGAATCAGAGGCGATCGTGGCGGTGTTCTACGCTCAGGCGTGGGACGGCCGAATCCTCATCGGCTTCGATCGCGACTTCGTATATACAATGGTGGAGCTGTTGTTCGGCTCCGACGGGGCGGAGCCGCCGCTGGACATGCCGCGCGTTTTCTCGAACGTGGAGCTGCATGTTGCCGAAGCGCTGTTCGAACGCTTCGGCAAGGCATTGCAATCGTCGTTCTCGCGCGCTTCGGATGTCCAGTTCAATCTGGAACGCGTCGAGACGCGGATGGATTATCTGGCAATCGGCCGGCTCAACAACATGGCGGTATATGCCAAGATTCTGGTCCAGGGATTGGACCGCGGTGGCGAGATGTTCATCGTCATTCCGCACTCGGTCCTCAATCCTCTCCGCCAGGCGCTCTCGCAGATCGTGTCCGGAGAGTCCGTATCCACGGACCCGAACTGGAGCAAGCAGCTCCACAACGAGATACAGCGCACCGAGGTGGTGCTGAAAGCAGTGCTCGAGGAGCGCTCGCTCACTCTCGGCGAAGTCGCGGGATTCCAGGTGGGTCAGGTGATCGAGCTGAATGCCACACCGAGCACCCTCGTGAGGCTCGAGTGCAACAATCAGCGGCTGTTCTGGTGCCAAATGGGACAGCTAAACGGGGCCTATTCACTGCAAGTCAAGGAATCGGCGGATCAAAAGCGGGAGTTCATCGATGGCATCCTATCTCGTTGACCTTATTCTCCTGGCGGCGCTGCTTGTCACCACCATCCGTGTGACGAGGATGCACCGGGAGCTCGTTCACCTGCGCGCCAGTCAGGGAGACTTCGCTTTCATTCTGGGCAAGACCACTGAAACCATGGACGACATGGTGCTCATGGTGCGGGAGTTCAGCGCCGATGGAAAGCAGCTCGTCAACATCCTCGGGAGCAAGATCGAAGAGGCGCGCAAGGCAATCATCGATATCGAAACTCGCGCCGATGTGTCCCGCAGGTAGTTATAATTGGCGTGGTCGCCAGAAAACGAAATTGCCGAGAAAGCACGTGAAATGAAGCAGCCATTCGAAGCCGAATCAGCTACCGCGCCGACGCAGAATCCGTCGGAGACGGCCAAGCTGGGAGGAGCCGCGTTCGGGAAACTGGCGGATCTTGCTGCGCGCGCGGCGGAGGAAACCAGCCGACTTACAAACCTCGAGCCGATCCTGCGCATTCCGGTCACTGTCCAGGTTCTTCTTGGCTCGGCGACGATGCCGGTCGCCGATCTGATGAAGCTGGGGCGAGGCGCCGTCATTCCGCTTGATCATCGCGTTGGCGAGCCGGTGGAGGTGGTTGTCAACGGTCGAATCGTGGCGCGCGGCGCGGTCGTCGTCGTGGAGGATGAGAACTCGCGATTCGGCGTGTCGCTCACCGAAATCGTCGGAGGATCCCCAGGCGATGCAGAGGCGTAAGGGATCTCCGAATGGCGTTCAATGCACCTGCAAAGCGTAGCTCCGAAGCCAGGCCGCTGAGCGGTACCGAGAAGGTTGCCGCGCTCCTTCTGGCCATGGGCCGGGAGCTCTCCGGCGGCGTTCTAAAGGAATTCGATCCGGAAGAGATCAAGCTCGTCACGCGCGCAGCGGCGGAATTGAAGCCTATTTCAGGTCCCGAGCTCGAGGCGATCATCGAGGAGTTCGCCCAGCACTTCACGACCGGGCCAAACATCTTCGGAACGGTCGGCGAGCTGGAAAAACTGCTCACCGGCGTTCTTCCTCCCGAGCAGGTCACGGACATCATATCGGAGGTGCTCGGCAACAAGACCAAGTCGGTGTGGGAACGGGTCTCTTCCGTGTCCGAAAGCCTGCTGGCCAACTATCTGCTCAAGGAGCATCCGCAAACGGCCGCCTTGATCCTTTCCAGGGTGAAGCCCGCGTGCGCCGCGCGCGTGATGAGCCTGCTGCCGGCGGATTTGCGGCACAATCTGATGCGCCGCATGCTGAGCCTGAAACCCGTTGTCGAGGAGGCGATGGGGGTCATCGAGAAGACCATGCACGAAGACTTCATGATCAACTTCGGGCGCAACCTCGCATCCGACACCTATCCTCGCATGGCCGACATCATCAACAAGATGGAGCGGACGCAGATGGAGGAATCGCTGAAGAATCTCTCCGAATCGCGACCGAAGTCGGCGGAGATACTGAAGGGGATGCTGTTCACGTTTGACGATATCGTCAATCTCACCGCCAAGGCGCGCATGCTGATCTTCGACCAGGTCCCGACCGATCGCACGGTGACGGCGCTGAAGGGAACGGATACGAGCTTTCGCGAACTCATTCTGTCGTCGCTGGCGTCGCGGACGCGCCGGCTGGTCGAGCACGAGCTTGCCAGCAGCGTCCCTTCGAACCAGCGCGAAATCCTGGAGGCGCGCCGCACGATCACGGACCTTGCGCTCGACATGGCCGGGCGAGGAGAGATCGAGCTCAATCCGGATCAGGAAGATCAGCCGGTATTCACGTAAAGACTGACCGTTATGGCCGAGGGACCCGACAAGGAGAGCAAGACCGAAGAGCCGACGGAAAAGAAGATAAGAGACTCCGTCGAGAAGGGCAAAATTCCGGTCTCGCGTGAAGCGTCGGTCTTCTCGTCCATGATCGCGCTCCTCATCATCCTGAGCTTCCTTACGGTCGACAGTGTCCGGAAACTGGCATCGACGCTGAGCCGGTTGATCGATGATCCCTCCGGGATTCGCATCCGTAACGGTGCGGATGCGGTGGAATTCATGGTCGTCATCGGGGGCAGTTCGGCCGCGCTATTGCTTCCAATCGTGATCGTCTTGGCGATTGCCGGGTTGGCGGCTTCGTTTCTGCAGAACGCTCCGCGTCTGGTGTTCGAGAGGATAACGCCCGACAGCTCACGTATTTCGATTTCCCAAGGATGGGAAAGATTGTTCGGCGGTCAGGGACGCGTCGAGTTCCTGAAGGCCGCTTTTAAGTTTTTTGCCGTAGGCATGGTGGTGAGCATCGTATTGAGGGCCGAGGAGGCTGTGGCCGTGAATTCCTTGTTTAGCGACCCGACCGGCGTTCCGGAACTTATCTTGACGACTGCGATGCGGCTCGTATCGGCAATCAGCATTGCTACTATCGTGCTGGTGGCACTCGATCTCGTCTGGGCACGATTCCACTGGCGGCGTGACCTGCGCATGACACGGCAGGAGCTCAAGGACGAATTCAAGCAGGCCGAGGGTGATCCTCTGGTCAAGTCGCGGCTGCGGTCGTTGGCCCGCGATCGGGCACGAAAGTCGATGCTGGCTGCGGTCCCCCGCGCGACGTTGGTCGTGGCCAATCCCACTCATTATGCGATCGCCCTGAAGTATCGACATGGCGAAGATGCAGCTCCGACCGTGCTTGCGAAGGGACAGGATCTCATCGCTCTCAAGATCAGGGAAATCGCCGAGCAGAACAATGTGCCGGTCGTGGAGGACAAGATGCTTGCGAGATCCATGTACGGTGCCGCCCAGGTCGACCGCGTGATTCCGCAAGAGTTCTTTCGTCCGGTGGCCGAAATCATCTATTTCCTGCATTCACGCAAGCAGAAGGCGGGTGCGTGAAAAACGCTCCGCATCAACGGCGGAGATTTCAACAGCCTCGGACAAGTTTGGGTTCGTATACGATCGTCATAGGATGACTGTGACGAGGACGTTGTGGGACCCGTTTATCTCTTCGATCTTGCCTCATCTCACGCACGCTGGCTGTCGCTTCGGCAGTCCACGATTTCGTCGAACGTAGCCAATGCAAATACGCCCGGCTACCGAGCGCAGGATATCGAGCCGTTCGACAAGATACTCGATACCAAAGTCGTGCCGCTCGCAGTCACATCTCCGAACCATATGACCACCGGCTCGCTCGTGCGTCCGCAGGGCACGCGCAAGGAGAATAGCTGGGAAGTCGTTCACTCCGGAAACTCGGTGAGCCTCGAGCAGGAAATGCTCAAGGCGGGCGATATCAACAAGGACTATTCGTTGAATGTCGCAATCGTCAAATCGTTTCACCGCATGTTCATGACCGGTGCAAAGAGCTAACGCGAGGCTTGATGATCGATCCGCTGCAGGCATCAGTTCAAATCGCCAGTTCCGGACTTGAGGCGCAGTCGACCAGAATGCGCGTCGTATCCGAGAACATGGCAAACGCCAACTCCACTGGCCGTACGCCCGGTGCCGAGCCCTACCGACGCAAGACCACGACGTTCTCTGCGGAGGTCGATCGCGCGGCGGGTGTGCGGGTCGTGAAAATCAAGGACATCGGTGTCGACCGTGCTCCGTTTCGGGTCGACTACGAGCCAACTCATCCGGCGGCCGGCCAGGACGGCTATGTCAAGCTGCCGAACGTGAACATGCTGATCGAAATGGCCGACATGCGGGAAACCAACCGGTCGTATGAGGCCAATCTGCAGGTGATCAAGCAGGCGAGGTCGATGGTTGCCATGACGATCGATCTGTTGAAGGGGGCATAGTCCATGATGATGGAAGCGGTTTCTTCGGTTCTGAAAGACGTTGCCGGCGTCGTTCAATCAAGCAGCGTTGCGACGTCCGCGCCGGCCGCGCCGCAGGCGGCTCGACCCTCGCTCGGTTTTGACGGAGTCCTGGAGCAGGTTGCCGCCGATGCGATCGGTAGCCTCAAGGGCGGAGAGGCCGCGTCGGTGTCGTATATCCAGGGCAAGGTGTCGGCCCAGAGCGTGGTGGAGGCCGTCATGTCCGCCGAGCAGACGCTGCAGATGGCGGTCGCCGTGCGCGACAAGGTCGTGCAGGCGTACCAAGAAGTCAGCCGAATGGCGATCTGAGGGATAGCAAATGAGAGCGCTTGCCATCGCGGCGACCGGAATGAGCGCGCAGCAGCTCAATGTCGAGGTCATCGCCAACAACATTGCGAACATCAATACGACATCGTACAAGCGTTCGCGAGCCGAATTCACCGACCTGTTCTACCAGGTCGATCGCATGCAGGGCGTTCCGAACCGCTCCGGCGAAGCTGCGGTCCCCGAAGGGGCCAAGCTGGGGCTGGGCGTCCGGTCGGTGGCCGTGCGCAAGTTGCACCTGCAGGGCGCGTTGGCGCAAACCGGCAATACCTACGATCTCGCCGTCAACGGCAGAGGGTGGTTCCAGGTCGTGGGGCCGAACGGCGAAACGCTCTACACCCGCGCCGGGGCGTTCAATACCAACGCGGACAGGCAGTTGGTGACGGCGGATGGTTACAACGTCGATCCCGCGATTATCATCCCGCAAGGGACGGTCGATGTCACGGTCAATGAATCGGGCCAGGTGTACGCCAAGCTGGACAACGAGGTTAATCCGCGCCTGCTCGGCCAGCTGAATCTCGCGAATTTCGCCAACGAGGCCGGCCTCGATCCACTTGGTGGCAATCTCTACAAGGAGACGTTGGCGTCCGGCGTTCCGGTCGTTGGCGTTCCCGGCGATATCGGCTTCGGCAAGATCCATCAGCACTATCTGGAGAGTTCGAACGTCGATCCGGTCAAGGAGATCACCGAATTGATCTCGGCGCAGCGGTCTTACGAAATGAACTCGAAGGTGATCCAGGCGGCCGACGAGATGGCGTCGACGGTCTCCAAGGGCCTTCGATAGGATTGCAAGCGGAGAAGCGTCTTGAAGCTCGTCCAGTTCGCCCTGGTTTCCATGCTCGCAGCGCTCTTGCTCGCTGCGGGCGGTGCAGGTGGTGGCGCGATCGCGGAAGAATCCGTGCGCTTGCTCGTGCCGGCAACGGTGATCTATCCGGGCGATCTGATCAAGGACGAGTTGATCATCGATCGCGCCTTCGCGCCGAACATGCCCGGTGCAGCGGCCTTTGCCGCCGAGCGGGCATCGCTCGTTGGCCGGGTCGCGCGAAGGACGCTGGTGGCGGGCCAGCCGATCCCGATCAACGCCCTCGAAGAGCAGAAACTCGTGGCGCGAGGCAATGTCGTCAAGGTGATCGTCGAGGATGGATCGCTTACCATCGTCACCTACGCCTCATCGCTGCAGTCCGGCAGTCCGGGCACCATGATCCAGCTTCGGAACCTCGATACGGGCGTGATTATCAGGGGCGTCATCCAGTCGGACGGATCGGTGCGGATTCAAAACGGATGATATTGCGACTTTTATCATTCATCGTCCTGCTGCTTTCCTGCACCGTCGCCGATGCGGCGGTGCGGATCAAGGATATCGCCAACCTCAAGGGTGTGCGGGAAAACCAGCTTATCGGTTACGGTCTGGTGATCGGTCTTAAAGGGACCGGTGATACGTTACGCAACGCCCCTTTCACCGAGCAGTCGCTGCAATCGATGCTCGATAACATGGGGATCAATATTCGGGGAACATTGCTCCGGACGCGGAACGTTGCCGCTGTCGTGGTGACGGCCGATCTGCCGCCGTACGCTACCGGTGGTTCGCGGATGGATGTCGCGCTCTCCTCGCTCGGTGATGCCTCTTCGCTGTTGGGGGGCACTCTCCTCATGACCCAACTCCGCGGCGCCGACGGTGAGGTCTACGCCGTGGCCCAGGGCGCCATTGCAGTCGGCGGATACTCGGTCGAAGGTGCCGCGCAGACGGTCAGTCAGGGCGTTCCGACCTCAGGCCGCATTCCGAACGGCGCGCTGATCGAGCGCGAGGTGCAAGGCAAATTCTACCAGATGGAATCGCTCATTCTCGAGCTGAAAAATCCGGATTATGTCACCGCGACGCGAATCATCGACGCCATCAACCACTACGGTCAGGGACGATACAGCGCCAGCATGGCCTTCGAGCGCGACTTCCGGTCGATCGTATTGTCGCGGCCGCGCTCGGTCGCGCCGGTTCGTTTCATCGCCGAGATTGGCGAACTGCTGGTCGAGCCTGATACACCCGCGCGTGTCGTCATCGACGAACGGACCGGCACCGTCGTGATCGGCCGAAACGTCCAGGTCTCGACCGTCGCCGTCACCCACGGCAATCTCTCGGTTCGGATCACCGAGATGCCGGTCGTTTCCCAGCCTGGGCCATTCTCGCGCCGCGGCGAAACGGTCGTGGTGCCGCAAACGTTCATCGAAGCCGGTGAGAATGGCGCGCAAGTGGCGATCTTGCGCGGAACGGACTTGCAGCGTCTTGTACGCGGCTTGAACCAGATCGGATTGAAGCCGCAGGGCATCATCGCGATCCTGCAAGCGATCAAGGCGGCGGGCGCACTGCAGGCCGATCTTGTCATCCAGTAGAACGTCGCGTCAGCGTGGCACAAGCTTGAACGTGCAACGCTTCGGACAGATGCTGTGCGGAGAGCGGATGGTGAGGCGCGCGACGTTGCTGGGAAGAAGCATGCTCCTTGCGGGGTGTCTTGCGCTCTCCGCGCAGGCGTCGGCATGGGAGCAGCCTGAGCAGAAATTGTCGAAGCCGCTGAACCTGGCCAACTTCGCCAAGACATCGCGCGCGGTGCCGTCCCGCCCTGCTGCCAAGCCGGAGGCGCCGTCCGGCAATTCCCAGCCCGAACTGCCGCTGACGACCGCAACCGTTGCAAAAAATGCAGCGTCGCCATCGGCGCCTGGAGAGCCGGCGACAACCGATCAGCGCGGATCCGACGCCACCGACTTCTGCAAGAACATCACGGATTCGGCGCTGGATGCGCGCGTGGCGTGGCAGCAAAAGCAGCTTGAAGCGTCCGAGGCCAAGCTTCGGGAGCGGATCGCCGAGCTGGAGGCGAAGCGCGCCGAGTACGAGAAATGGCTGAAGCTGCGCGAAGACTTCCTGAAGAAGGCGGAAGACAACGTCGTCGAGATTTACTCCGGCATGGACCCGGATGCCGCCGCACGGCAGATCGCCAGCATGGCGGATGAAACCGCGGCTGCCGTGCTCGCCAAGCTTCGCGTGCGGACCGCAAGCGCGATCCTCAACGAGATGGAGACCGGGCGCGCGGCCCACCTGGCCGATACCCTGGCGGGCATGCGGCGCCCCGACGACGGGAAGACGAACAAATGAAGGTTCTTCGCTTACTTTCTCTGTTTCCGGTTCTCGCTCTGGGGGGCTGCATGAGCAGCCTCGCCGAGATCAACCAGGCGCCCTATATGTCGCCGATCGGCCAAGGCCTGCACGCCGAAGCGCGCGCGGTTCCCGTCGAGCCGCGCAGCCGATACGCTGCAGGCTATCACTCGCTGTGGGACGAGCGGAGGGATCTTTACCGCGATCCGCGCGCAGCACGCATCGGTGATCTCATCACCGTCACCATCTCCATGAACGACAAGGCGACCTTCGACAACAAGACCGACCGGTCACGGGATTCGAAGACGAAGTTCAGCGCCGACTACCTCGTCGACATATTTGGCTGGTCGCCCAAGGGACAGGCCAATGGCAACGTCGACTCGCAAACGTCGACCAAGGGAGCGGGCAAGATCGACCGCACCGATGAGGTCAAGTTCTCGGTCGGGGCGGTCGTGGTCGACGTGCTGCCGAACGGTAACCTGCTGATCAGCGGATCGCAGGAAATGCGCGTCAATTACGAACTGCGCATCGTGAACGTTGCCGGTATCGTCCGGCCGCGGGACATCGGCCGCAACAACACCATTCCCTACGACAAGATCGGAGAGGCGCGAATTTCCTATGGTGGCCGCGGCCGGCTCATGGAGGTGCAGCAGCCGGCGTGGGGGCAACAGATCTACGACCAGGTCGGGCCGTTCTAGCCGATGGTGCGGCCAGAAGTGGCGAAGCTCGTCAGGCGGCGGATCGGAGCATGGGAAACGTGATGCAATGGTTGGCCGCATTGTTGCTGATTACAATGCTGTCTGCTGGGGCGGGCGGCCTTGCCAGCCTGTATCTCCTGTCCGCCGGGCAGCGGATCGCGGATAGCCAGAAGGATCCCGTGGAGCGGCCGGTCGCCAGCGCATTCAGTCCGACGGCGCGCCTGCGGAAGATCTCACCGGTAGTGACCAACCTGGCGGCGCCGACCGGCACCTGGGTCCGCATGGAGGGATCGGTCGTCACCGATCAGATGAACGAGGAGGAGGCGAACCTTCTCGCGGCCCGGCTGGGCGAAGACATCGTGTCCTACCTGCGAACGGTGTCGGCGGCGCAAATCGAGGGCGCGCGCGGGCTGCAGTATCTTCGCGAGGATCTCAACGAGCGGGCGGCGATCCGTTCGGGCGGGAAGGTGCGCGAACTGATCATCGAAACACTGGTCGTCCAATGAAGCGCTTCTGCCTCGTCCTGCTCCTGGCTCTTCTCCCCACCGCGGCGGCGGCCCAGATTCCGGATCTGTCCACGCTGATCCCGCAAGGCGGCGGAAGCGCCAGTGGCCGGATCATCCAGCTCGTGGCGCTGCTCACGGTCTTGTCGCTGGCTCCCGGACTTCTGATCATGGTGACGAGTTTCACGAGGTTCGTCGTCGCGCTTTCGTTCCTGCGCGCAGGCCTCGGACTGCAGACGACGCCGTCAAATATCGTCATGATCAGCCTCGCGCTTTTCATGACCTTCTATGTCATGGCCCCGACGTTTGATCGCGCCTGGAAGGACGGCGTTCAGCCCTTGATGCAGAACGAAATTTCCGAGCAGGAAGCATATACCCGTGTGACCGATCCGTTCCGCGATTTCATGATGGCGCATGTTCGCGAGAAGGATCTGCAAAGCTTTGAAAGCCTGGCGGCCGAAGGCTTCAAGACGCGGCCTGACGGCCAGCGGATCGATCTGCGCGTGATCATACCCGCCTTCATGATTTCCGAGCTGCGAAGGGCCTTCGAGATTGGCTTCCTGGTCATCATGCCGTTTCTGGTGATCGACATGGTTGTCGCCACGCTTACCATGTCCATGGGCATGATGATGATGCCGCCGACCGTGTTCGCGCTTCCTTTCAAGGTGCTGTTCTTCGTGCTGATCGATGGGTGGAATCTCCTCGCCATCGGCCTGGTACGATCGTTTCAGTAGAGCATGATCCGGAAAAACCGGTTTTCCCTCGCGATAAATGCACAGCGTTTGCGCGGAGATCATGCTTAACAAAGAGATGAGATCATGATCCGATTTCGTCTGATCGGATCATGATCTGGCATCGGGTGCCTCGCATGGCATCCGGACCGCAAATCTTCGAGCTGCTGTTCAGCTCTGGGTAAGGTTCGGATGCTAGCAAGGATGAACGGCAGGTTGGGTGTTCCTTCAACCCCAAAGGCATGATGCCGCCCTGCCGTACCGGTGAAAGCCCGGTATGTCCCCCCAGATAAACACCTCACACTAAGGGACATAATCAATGTCAAGCTTGATGACCAACTCCTCCGCCATGACCGCTCTGCAGACCCTGCGGACGGTTAGCGCGGGTCTTGCGACCACCCAGAACCGCATCTCCACCGGCTACCGGGTGTCGACGGCGTCCGATAACGCCGCTTATTGGTCGATCGCCACCACGATGCGTTCGGACAACATGGCTCTGAGCGCCGTGCAGGACGCCCTCGGCCTCGGCGCCGCGACCATCGACACGATGTATACGGGCCTGAACGGCACCGTCAGCGTCGTCTCGCAGATCAACGCGAAGCTGGTTGCCGCCCGTACGCCTGGCGTCGATCGCGCCAAGATCCAGAGCGAAATTACCGAACTGCAGAAGCAGTTGAAGAACACCGCCGACAGCGCGGTTTTCAACGGTGAAAACTGGATCTCGGTCGATTCGACCTCGGCGAGCTACAACTCCTCGAAGACCGTCGTTTCGTCCTTCTCTCGTGCCGGCGGCACCGTCAAGATCGACACGCTTTCGGTCAATCTTGACTCGATCAAGCTCTACGACGCGAACCTGGACACCACCTACGCCGCGCAGGCCTTCCCGACGGCCACCACGGGTGCCTACGATGCCACCAACGACGTTGGCGGCAACATCGTGGTGACCGTCGGCGGCACGGCCACCAACATCGCTGTGGCGAAGAACACCTCCCTCAAGGACATCGCGACGGCGATCAACAAGCTCGGCATCGAGGGTCTGTCGGTCGGCGTCTCGGCGGCCGGTGACGCGCTGTCGTTCAAGAGCCGCAACGACGCGGACATCTCGATCGACGCCAGCGTCTCCGGTCTCGGTGCCGCGGTCTCGATGACCGCGATCACCCCGCCGGTCGCCACCAAGAAGGGCATCCTCGACCAGACCTACGATGCCTATAACGGTACGGCCTGGGAAACCTTCAGCGTCGCGACGCTGGACATCTCGAAGCTCACCGACAGCGCTGCTGACCTCAACAAGCTCGAGACCTACATCCAGGGCACTCAGGATGCTTTCGCCAAGATCACCGACTCGGCGACCAACCTCGGTGCCATCAAGAACCGCATCGGCCTGCAGCAGGACTTCGTCAAGACCCTGACTGACTCGCTCGATCGCGGTATCGGCCAGCTCGTCGACGCCGACATGAACGCTGAATCGACCCGTCTGCAGGCCCTTCAGACCCAGCAGCAGCTCGGCATTCAGGCGCTGTCGATCGCGAACGCGGGCAGCCAGAGCATCCTGTCGCTGTTCCGCGGCTAGTAAACTTGATCTCTTGACTACGACGGCCGCGACCGACCTGGTCGCGGCCGTTTTGCATGGTTCGCGCCGCGCAACCCTCGGACAAGCTTCACGATCGAGAATCGATTCGGAAGTATGGCAGAGGGTTTGATGGTTAACCGCGAACATGCGCAACGGCTCTGGAACAATCTGCTCGAGCTTGGCCCCAGGCGCCTCACCGTGCTCGCGCTTGTCGGCCTTGCCGTTTTCTTGGGTGTGGGCGGCGGCGCCTATTACTTGAGTCGGCCGGAATTCGATGTGCTCTACACCGGTCTTAGCCGGGAAGACGTCTCGCGCGTCGGTTCGGTCCTGCGCGACGCTAGCATTGCCTTTGATGTGAATGCCTCAGGCGACACCATCTTCGTGCGACCAGGGCAGACCGCCCAGGCAAGAACGTTACTGGCCGAGAAAGGTTTGCCGAACAGCAGCAGCGGAGGCTACGAGCTGTTCGACAAGATCGGCTCCCTCGGTCTCACTTCCTTCATGCAGGAAGTCACCCGCGTCCGCGCACTCGAAGGCGAGATCGCCCGTACGATCCAGGTCCTCAAAGGCGTGAAGGCCGCGCGCGTCCACATTGTCATGCCGGCGCGTGGATCGTTCCGGCGCGAGCAGCAGCCGCCTTCGGCATCTGTTGTGATCCGGACCGACGGGGCTGCCGATGCCAAAACGGCGCGATCGATTCGTCACCTCGTCGCCGCGGCCGTCCCGGGGATGGCGGCCGACAAGGTGACTGTCCTCGACAGCGATGGATCGCTGCTTTCATCAGACGACGAGGGTGCGGCGCCGACAAGCATGGCGAACCTGCAACGCGTCGTCAGCCGGCTGATCCAGGAGAATGTCAGCAAGGCGCTCGCGCCCTATCTGGGGCTCGACAATTTTGAAGTCAGCGTCGCCACTCAGCTCAGCACGGACAAGCGGCAGACCAACGAGACCGTCTACGATCCGGAGTCCCGCGTCCAGAGATCGGTTCGCGCCGTTCGTGAGAAGGAATCGTCGCAGAGCCTGGATCGGCAGACGCCGACGACGGTGCAGCAGAACCTGCCGGATCAACAGATCAACGCGTCCGGTAACAAGAATACCAACGATGAGAAGCAGCGGCGCGAGGACGTCACCAACTTTGAGGTGTCGTCGAAAACGACGACGACCGTGAGCGATGGCTACGTCGTCAA
This sequence comes from Bradyrhizobium sp. Leo170, assembly GCF_004296405.1. GTDB lineage: Bacteria > Pseudomonadota > Alphaproteobacteria > Rhizobiales > Xanthobacteraceae > Bradyrhizobium. The sequence continues at coordinate 18,414 of NZ_PSRR01000011.1, read as the reverse complement.
CAAGCTGTTCCTTGCGGTGCTGGTCAATCGTCCGCGCCTCCAGGCCAGCCTTGGCGACAAGGCCAGCGATGCGGCCTTGGAGGCAAAGGTCGCCGAGATCAGCCAGCTCGCCGCAACCGCGGCAGGTATTGACCGTCAGCGTGGAGACCAGATCCAGGTGTCGGCGGTCGAGTTCATGGAAGGCGCGCGCGACTTCCCGCCGGTTCCTGCAATCACCTTCACCGATGTGTTGATGCGGCAGTCGGGCGCCTTCGTCAGCGCGGTCGCGATCGTCGCCGTCGCGGCAATGCTGATCTGGTTCGGCCTGCGGCCCGCGATCAACGCGATCCTCGACTCCCGCTCGGCCGAGACTGCCCAGCTCGAGACGAGCGAGACCGCCGCGCTACTCGGCCGCGAGGGCGGCTCGATGGAGCAGTTCGGGGAAGAGCCGCCAAATCTCGTCCAGGATATATCGAAAAGAGTTCTGCACGCTCCACAGAGGCGGTTGGAGCAAATCGTTCAGCTTGATGAGAAGCAGGCGGCAGCGATTCTCAAGCAATGGATTAGGCAGGAGGAGTCGGCATGAGTTCGGACAAGGTCGCGCGTTTGCTGGCAAGCTTCGATCAGCCGGAGCCGCAGAAGGCTCGTAGCCGCGTCATTCCGTTCGACTACACCCAGCATTCCACTCCCAAGGCGCAGCCGAGGTCGGCGGCCCCGCCGCCTCCGTCCGCCGAGGACGAGGCGTATGAGCGTGGAAGGTCCAGCGGCTATGCGGCGGCCTTGGCCGAGTTCGAGCAGAAGCTTGCCGACGAGAGACACAGGCTGAGCATGCAGCTCGCCGAGGAAAAGCACAATCTGCTGGATGAAATGGCTGTCAAGATTGCCAGCGAGATCGCCGAAGCGGGCGCGCAGCTTGAAGCCAAGATCGCCGGAGTGACGGCACGCATCCTCGAGCCGTTCATTTCGAACGCGGTGCAGAAGCAGGCGGTTAGCACCTTCGTCGAGCAGCTCGCGTCGGTCGCCTCCGATGTTCGCCGGCCGGCTTTGCGGGTCACATGCCCTGCCGAACTGGTGGAGGTGCTGCGCGGCAAGCTTGCGGTACGCGCGATTGCGGTGGAGCTTCGGGCCGCTCCGGTGGCGGAGGCTTCCGTCACCGTCGATCAGGTCTTCCTTGAAACCCAGATCAAGCTCTGGGCGGAGCGACTGAAGTTCGCGATCCTGAACTGACATGGCCGATCAAGACAGGGCAGAGCTGATCATCGTTCGACGCCGGAGCAGTCTCGACGGCGAGGAATCACACAACAGTGTCTGGAAAATCGCCTATGCCGATTTCATGACGGCGATGATGGCGTTCTTCCTGGTGATGTGGCTCATCAGCGCCACCAACCAGGAAACGCGCGAAAGCGTCGCCAACTACTTCAATCCGATCAAGCTGACCGACTCGACCCCTGACCGCAAGGGTATCAACGATGCCCGGCGCGTCGATCCCGGCAAGGCCGAGGAGGAAGACAGCCTGCGGCCGAAACCCGAACCGGGCAAGTCGGCGCAGTATACGCAGCGCCCGGAGCAGGCGCAGCCAGCGCAGCCGCCGCGTTTCGGTGAGGCGACGCTGTTCCGCGATCCTTACGCGGTGCTGTCGGAAATTGCCGGCGGTCCCCCGCGGATCGCGGAAGTGGGCACTGCGCTGGATTCGACCCGCAAAGAGGGTTGGAAGGGCGGCGAGGCCTTCAAAGACCCGTTTGATCCCGTCTATTGGCCCATGGGGTCTTCAGCACCGCTGGAAAAGAAGGCGTCAGGCAGCAAGGAGCTTGGCAATCTGCCGTTCGACAATGACGCCACGGCGCTCAGCGAGGGAAAAGGTCCACGCCCGTCGGAAGGCAAGCCGGACGCCACGGCGGCCCCCATTCAGGGATCGGATTCAGCCAAGGGATATCCGGTACCGACCGAAAAGCAGAATACGGCAAAGGCGATTGGCCTGTTCGCCGATGATGACTCCATGAACGATCCGGCCGCCAATCGTTCATCTGCGGCGCAAGGAGAGAAGGGCTCGACTCCGCCCGCAGGAGACAAGGGCTCAACCGCTCCTCCAGGAGATAAAGGCTCAGCCGCTCCGCTAGCCGAAAGGAAGCCTGTGCAGACCGAGGCGGCCAAATTGCAGGCTGCCATCTCCGCCGCTCTTGCGCCGCTCGGATCGGCGCGTCCTGTTGCTGAGGTCCGCGAGAGCAATGAGGGCCTCCTCATCAGCCTCACCGACGATGTCAACTACGGCATGTTCGCCACCGGGTCGGCCGAACCAACCGCTGGCCTCGTGCGGGCCCTCGACAAGATCACGCCCTTGATATCGCAAAGCCAGGGTCCGGTGATTGTACGCGGCCATACCGATAATCGCCCCTATCGATCGTCGGAATACGATAATTGGAGATTGTCGACCGCGCGCGCTCACATGGCTTATCACATGCTGATACGCGGCGGACTCGATGCCCGGCGCGTCGACCATATCGAAGGTTTTGCCGATCGCCGGCCGAAAAACCAGAACGATCCGTCGGCCGCCGAGAATCGGCGGATCGAGCTTTTGATTCGTACTCCTTTGCCATGAACCGCGCGGGAACCATCGCTGTCGCGCTGGTCGTTCTGGTCGGCGCAGCCCGAGCGGAAGAGGCTGAAGCGCCGTCGCGCGAACCCTATCAACTGGTCCGGACGCTTCACGCTTTGCAGGATGACATCGCGCGCGGAAGCCTGGAGGCGCACAATGCGCAGCCGGCCCTGCTCAAGCGATTGGGCGAAGAGTTTCAGAAAGTTGATCCGTCCGTCTGGAAGGAGCCGAAAAACTCGCGCGCGGTGGTGACCTTCCTGCTGAGCGGAGGATCGCCCCAGGTGGTGGAAGCGCTGCGCTCCCGGAAACTGCTCGTCCTCGATGAGGCGATCCTGGATGGCGCGATCGCCTATGTGGAAGGCCGGGCGGAGGACGCCAAGGCGCGGCTTGGGAGCATCCATGCGCGCGACTTGCCGCCGACCATCGCGGCCGAAATTGCGCTGGTGCAGTCCGCGCTCGTCGCGCAGACCGACCCGAAAGCCGCGATCGAACGGCTCGATGACGCGAGACTACTGATGCCGGGAACGCTGGTCGAGGAGGCCGCGCTGCGTCGGGAGATCTTCGTCGCCGGCCAGGTTGACGATTTCGACAGGTTCGAAGCGCTGGCTCAAAGATATTTTCGACGCTTCAGGCATTCGATCTATGCGGGGAATTTCCGCCAACGCCTCGCAGTGGCTGTCGCGCGCTTCAGCTTCGTGCAGCAATCGGATCGGTTTCCCCGCCTTGTCGCCTTGCTCGATCAACTCGACGACGCCGGCCAGCGCGCCCTGTATCTGCTGATCGCGCGCACCGCGCTGGTGCGCGGCAAGGTCGAAATGGCGGATCTGGCGGCAGAGCGCGTGCTGGGGCTCACGGAAGAGGGGAGTTCCGAGCGAGAGCGCGCGCGCTTTTATCGCGCGGCCGCGCGCGTGGTGACAAACGCGCATGAACAAGCGCTGTTGGATCTGCAGAAGATCGAGGTTGGCCGGCTTCCCGAACGAGATGCCGAGTTGCTGAAGGCAGCGCTCGCGGTCGGACGCAACGTCAAAAAGGCGCTCCCCGCAGCCCCGGCACAGCAGGACCAGTCAGGCGAGGCGCAGACGTCGATGCGCCCGCGGATCGACTTCGGCCGCTCGCTTGCGGCCGTCAATCGGGCGCAAGTCCTTCTCGACGAATCGAAAGAGCAATTGAAGGAGCGAGCTCGATGAACAAGACCGACCCTTTGATGGCAATGATCCGCCAGCTCACCGGTGGCAAGGCGGCTTCGCGCCTCGCTCCCCAGAACGCGATGCTCGCCAAGGACCACAAGGGGAAGGTCGAGGACAGCAAGGGTGACGCCGGGCATTTCCGTGAGCAGCTCCGGGTGCTCGCGCAGGGAACGAAGCAAAAGCCGCTCGATATAAAGCCGCAGCTCGATGCCAAGAGTGTCGATATGGAGTCTCCGCAGGACCCTGAGCCGTCCAATCCCCTCGCGGAAGTGCTGGACCACGTCGCCGGTCGGCCCAAGGATCGGACCCGCCAGCAGCCGCGTGAGACTTCCTCGCACCAACCGGGCGGAGAAATCACCTCGCCTGCTCCGGAATGGCGCACGCCCGAGGCTGCACTCAGTTCCATGATCTCCAGGCTCGATCAGCCACTCTCTCCGCGGGATGATGGCGATGCTCCGCTCCCAGCCCGGTCGCAAGCCCGGGTCGATCACCGAGCGGACCTGCTCACGCCGGGTGAGCCAAAATCTCCAAAGGTAGATGTCCCCGAGCAGCGCTTTGCATCGTCAGTCAGTGCAATCGAGACGCGGCCCATGCCGACGGTGAAGGTGGCGGTGCGCGAACAGGAGACGCATTTCCAGCCCGTCGGCCAGCCGACGCTACTGCAGAAGATCGTCGATCGCATCGCTCCTGATCTGTCAACGGCGCCGGCCGCAGCCCCCGCGACCGCGGCCGATTTCACACCTCCGGATATGCGTCGGGGGCCGGACGCGCCGATCAGGATGCTGACGCTGCAACTCGATCCGCCCAGCATGGGTACGGTGACCGTGAGGATGCGCCTGGCCGGCGATGCCGTCGAGGTGAGGATGCTGGCGGACCAGCCAGAGACAACGGAGCTGCTGCGCAAGGATCGCGGCGCCCTGATGGATGCGATGCGGTCCGCCGGCTACACGTTCGAAATTGCGTCGATTGACCATAGCAGTGTGCGCCATCCGACGTCAGGCGGCGGCCAATCGCACGCGCAATCGGACCAGCAATCGTCGCAGCAGCCCCAGGGCGGATCGCAGTTCAGCAACGGCGCCTCGGAGCGTCAGTCGAGCGATGCGCAAGCCGGGACGCGTCACAACAGGCAGCAGGGCCATGACCAGTTCATCAAGCCAACCGAGCGTCGCCAGGATGAAGAGGTTGCGGTCGATCGCAATGGCGGTGCTGTCTATCTGTAGCCTGTCCACCGTCGCACGTGCCGACGGGCTCTGCGAGCGTGAGATGGCGCGTGCGGCACGTGCTCACGGCGTGCCGCTTGGGGTGTTGTATGCAGTGGGCCTGAGCGAGACGGGACGCAAGGGTGTCTTGCACCCTTACGCGCTCAATATCGATGGCCGGACAGCCATGGCTAGCGACCTCCCAGATGCCGTTGCTCAGTTCCGTGAGGCCAAGAGCAAGGGCGCCAAGCTAGTCGATCTCGGTTGCATGCAGATCAACCATCATTATCACGGGCGCGAGTTCGCCAGCGTCGAGGCGATGTTCGATCCGGTGAAAAACGTCGACTATGCGGCGCGCTTTCTCAAGGAATTGCGCGCGCGGGAGGGGAGCTGGACCATGGCGGTCGCCCGCTACAACGCAGGTCCGAACAATACGGTCGCGCAACGGCGCTACATTTGCAGCGTGATCGGAAGCTTGGTGGCGAGCGGCTTTGGAGCGTGGACCACCGGCGCACGCGCATACTGCGCGGAGCGCACGACCTGAGCTAGAGGAATGCGCCGCAGACAGCCTCGCACAAGGAAGAACGGCTCTAATGATATTCACTCACGATGGAGGTGATTGATGAGTCTGTATGGTGTCATGCGCACTGGTGGCTCCGGCATGAATGCGCAATCCAACAAGCTGTCGACGGTGGCCGACAACATCGCGAACGTCAACACCACAGGCTACAAGCGCGCCTCCACCGAATTCTCTTCGCTTATTCTGAGGAGCGGGTCCGGCAACTACAATTCGGGCAGCGTGGAGACGAATGTCCGCTACGCCATCTCCGATCCCGGAGCGCCGCAATACACGACATCAGCGACGGATCTCATGATCCAGGGCAACGGATTCTTTGTCGTGACCGATGCCGGCGGCACGCCGTTCCTGACCCGCGCCGGTTCCTTCGTGCCGGATGGCGAAGGCAATCTGGTCAATGCCGCGGGCTTCTATTTGATGGGCTATAACGTCAAGAACGGTCCGCCCAACGTTGTCGCGAATGGTCTGACCGGCCTGGACGTCGTCAACATCGCGCAAACGGCACTTCAGGGTAATCCCTCGACGAGGGCGACCTTGGAGAGTGCCAATCTCGACGCCAATGCAGCGATTACCGCGGGTCCGCCCGCCTATACGTCCAAGACCTCGATCGTCACCTACGACAATATCGGGAACAAGGTGACCCTCGACGTGTACATGTTCAAGACGGCGGCCAACACTTGGGACGTGCAAGCGTATGACAATGCTGCATCGACGAACGGCGGTTTCCCCTATTCAAGCGGACCACTGGATTCCGATACGTTTACCTTCGACGTCAGTGCGACCGGAAAAGGCAAGCTGGACGCGGCCAGCCCCACCACTCTCACGTTTACAATTCCGGGCGGCTCGCCGTTCACGCTCGACCTTTCGGCGATGACACAGGTCGCCGACGACTTCGCCTTCAAGCCGAACGTCAACGGCAATGCTCCGAGTTCGATCGACAAGGTGGAGGTCGATGCCGACGGCACGCTGTACTCGATCTATGCCGACGGCACGCGGCTCGCCTCCTATAAAATTCCGCTCGCGACAGTGCCGAGCCCGGACAATCTCGTGCCGGAAGCTGGGAATGTCTATTCGGTCGGGATCGACCCCGGAAACGTGCAGCTCGACTTCGCCGGGCGGAGCGGCCTGGGCACCGTTAGATCGGAGGCGCTCGAACAGTCCAACGTCGATCTTGCGGCCGAGCTGACATCGATGATCGAGTCGCAGCGCGGATATACCGCCAATTCAAAGGTCTTCCAGACCGGCGCCGACCTGCTCGACGTACTGGTCAATCTGAAGCGCTAAGCGGCGTCAGCGCATCATCGGGGCGGGGGGTCTCATGTCACTCACGGTCGCACTCAGCTCGGCGCGTACGTCGCTCATGACGACCAGTGCGCAGGCTTCCGTGATATCGCGCAATATCGCCGGCTCCATGCAGGACGGCTATTCGCGAAAGAATGTGCTGGTCGCGTCGCTGCCAGGAAACGGGGTCTATGTTGCTGGCATCCAGCGCGCCACCAGCCAGGGACTGTTCTACAATGTGCTGAAGGCAGCCTCTTCCACTGCCAAGCAGGATTCGATCTATAACGGCCTGCAGAAGATCGCGGCGACAACCGTTGACGACCCGCAGCAGGACCAGTCGCCGGCCGCGCAACTTGCCAAACTGAAGAGCGCCCTGCAGCAATATGCGACGGCGCCGGACAATATCACGCTCGCACAAGCGGCAGTAACGGCGGCCAAAGGCGTCGCCTCAGCACTCAATGATGCGACGAAGACGGTTCAGTCGGTACGCGCCGATGCCGACGCCGACATGGTGACATCGGTCTCGACCATCAACCAACTGCTGGCCCAGTTCGAGACGGTCAATACATCGATCGTCAAGGGGACCATCAGCGGAAGCGATGTCACAGACTACCTCGATATGCGGGACAACATCCTCTCCAAGCTCTCGCAGGAGGTCGGCATAACGGTCGCGACCCGTGCCAACAACGATATGGTCATCTACACGGATTCCGGCGTTACGCTCTTCGAGACCAAGGCACGGTCGGTCAGCCTCGCCCCGACCTTTGCTTACACGGCGGGCAGCACCGGAAATGCGGTCTATATTGACGGCGTGCCCGTCACCGGCGCGTCTGCTGTGATGCCGATTCATGGCGGAAAGCTCGCGGGCCTTGCCGCGCTGCGCGACGATTCCACGGTCACCTATCAAAACCAGCTCGACGAAATCGCGCGCGGCCTGATCGAGACGTTCGCGGAGAGCGACCAGACTGGCGCGGCGCTGCCCGATGTGCCCGGACTTTTCACCTACCCGGGCGCGCCGGCCATGCCGCCGGCGGGTGTGATCTCCTCGGGGCTCGCCGGCGCCATCTTCGTCAACCCGTCAGTCGATCAGGGGGCAGGTGGCAATCCGCTGCTGCTGAGAGACGGTGCCATCTCCGGCAACGTGGCTTATCGGTACAACACGAGCGGCGCCGCCGGTTACTCGGTTCGGGTGCAGGGCCTTGTGGATGAGATGGCCAAGAGCCGTCCGTTCAACCCGGCGGCTCTTGGCAAGCCGAATGCGAGCCTGATCGACTTCGCCGGCTCGTCGGTGAGTTGGCTGGAGGCTCAGCGCAAGAGCACGAACGATGAAGCGACCTATAGTCAAACGCTGCTTGAGCGCAGCGCGGAAGCGCTGTCCAACGTCAGCGGCGTCAATATGGACGACGAAATGTCGTTCATGTTGCAGGTCGAGCGCACATTTTCTGCGTCGTCGAAGCTGATCGCGACGATCGACGAGATGTTGAAAGACCTTCTGGCGGCGGTGAGGTAACGGTATGGCTACGACGTTCATTTCCTCCAACTCGATCTCGACGACGTTGCGCATCGCGGCCATGAAGAGCCAGACCGCAATCGCGCAAGCGACGAAGGAGGCGACGACCGGCCGCTTCGCCGATGTGGGCCGCGAGCTCGGCGCTCTCACCGGCCGTGATGTGACGCTCAGGGCCGAGCTGCTCGACGTCGACAAGCTGGTGGACACCAACGCCCTTGTCGGCGGACGGCTCGACGTCTCGCAGCAGCGGGTGGGCGAGTTGATCAGCACGGCGCAATCCTTCCAGAAGGATTTGTTTGCGGCGCGCAATTCCGCCAACGGCGGCAACGTCATCCTGACGCCGTCGCGCGCCAACCTCGAGAGTCTGATCGGCGCGCTGAACGTCACGACGGATGGCCAATATCTGTTCGGCGGCATCAATACCGGCGTGCAGCCGGTGACTGACTACAAGGCCGGCTCGACCAGCAAGAGTGCCGTCGATGCCGCGTTCCTGGCAAATTTCGGTTTCACGCAAACAGATACCGCGGTCTCGAACATCAGCGCCGCGGCGATGACGAACTTCCTGGATACGACGTTCAAGGCGCAGTTCGACGATCCCGCCTGGGGCGCAAACTGGTCGACCGCTTCCGATCAGGTGATGCGGAGCCGCATCTCGACGACCGAAACCATCGACTCGTCAGCCAGCGCCAACGAACCTGCATTTCGCAAACTGGCGATGGCCTACACGATGCTGAGCGACCTCGGCACGCAAAACCTCAACCAGAACGCGTTCCAGGTGGTGGTCGACAAGGCGACCGAAATCATCGGTGATGCGATCAACGACTTGGCCGGTGTCGGCGCCAAATTGGGAACCGCCCAGGAGCAGACAAACAACGCCACGAGCCGCCTGAAGATCCAGAGCGATCTGATCACGAAGCAGGTCACGGCGATGGAGGAGGTCGATACGGCGGAAGCGTCTGTTCGCGTCACAAACTTGAAAAACCAGCTGGACATGTCGCTGGCGCTCACGGCGCGCATTCAGCAGCTCAGCATCCTCAACTATCTCTGATCGGCGATCCCGTCAGTAACCAGCCGGCTGCGAGTTAGATGACATTATCCAGTTACGATGCGGTGATCGAGGACAGCGGGCGGGAGGCACGTGCCCGCGAGCAACAGGCCCTGAGCCACGGGATTGACCTGCTGAGGCGTCTGCAGAGCGGGGATCTTGCGCCCCCAGAGGACGCCGAGGCGTTGCTGTTCATTCGAAGAATCTGGGCGTTCTTCGTGGAGGACCTTTCGAACGTCCGCAACGGGCTTCCGGAAAAGTTGCGCGCCGACCTTATCTCGATCGGCCTGTGGATCATCAAGGAAGCGGATCGGCTTCGGCAAGAGGAATCCAGCGACGTCGCGGAGCTCGTCGCGATCAACGTCATCATCCGAGACGCCCTCGCATGAAGAAGCCGATCTGTATTTCGTTGCGCGGCGGCGAGCGGATCTATGTGAATGGAGCGGTATTGAGGGCCGACCGCAAGGTGACCCTCGAGCTGATCAATGACGTGACTTTTCTGCTCGAGAGCCAGGTCATGCAGGTCACGGACGCGACGACCCCGCTGCGCCAGCTCTATTTCGTCGTCCAGCTCATGCTCATGAGCCCGCACGACGTCGAAGAGGCGAAAGCTGTCTATCGGCAGCAGCGGTCGGGGCTGCTCGCAGCCACCGAAAACACAGAGATTCTGGACGGCCTGGAGCAGATCGAGAAGCTGGTCGAATCGAAGCGATACTATGAGGCTTTGCGCAGAACTCGCGCACTGTTCGAGATTGAGCAGATGATTCTGGCCGGCGGCGATTTGCCGAGGCCTGTCGAAGTCGCGTGAAGCATCAGGAGGACAATATGAACGTTGACAGCGTGGCTTCTCCAAATTCGACGGCGAACAAGAACTCAGAATCCTCGTCCGCGCCGACAACGGTGACCTACAATCAGTTCCTGCAGCTCCTGATCGCGCAGATGAAGAATCAGGATCCGACCAATCCGACGGACATGTCGCAATACATGAGCCAGTTTGCGCAGCTCTCCGCCGTCGAACAGGCAATGCAGACGAATACCAGGCTCGACACGCTGCTGTCCTCCAGCGCGCTCGCCCAGGCCGAAAGCCTGGTCGGACACACGGCGGCATTTACGAGCTCCGATGGCGAGGATGTCAAAGGCAAGATCATGTCGGTGCGAATCATCCAGGGCGGAGCCGTCGCGAAACTCGACAATGGCGTCGAGGTGCAGCTCGGGCCGGGCATCACGATCAGCTAAGCCATGAACGAACGCGACGCTCTCGACATTGTTCAGCAGGCGATCTGGACCATCATCGTCGTATCAGGCCCCGCGGTCGGGGCTGCGATGATCGTCGGTATCCTGATTGCGCTGCTGCAGGCGCTGACCCAGGTGCAAGAGATGACGCTGACCTTCATTCCCAAGATCGTGGTCATGCTGATCGTGGTAGCGGTCTCGGGCTCGTTCATCGGCGCGCATATCTACGCCTTCACCGAACTGCTCTACTCGCGGATCGAGCACGGATTCTAGAGCATTTTCGGTTCTGATGGGATCAGAACCGAAGCTCTAGGTTCTTGTTCTGACGCGTTTTCTTCACGCGAACCGGTGTCCACTTCGAAAACGCTCTGAAGCCGGGCGCGGTCGCCACCACCTTCGCGCAAGCTAGGCGCTGCAATGTGCTGACATGACGGTGTCCCAGGAATCCCCATGGCCCAAGCACTAAGCCCAGCTCTGCCGAGCGAGCGTCGGATGGGTGCCGACGTTGCCTTTGCGGTCGGCATCGTCGCCATCCTGACGATGCTGGTCCTGCCGGTTCCGTCGGTCCTGATTGACGTCGGCCTCGCCTTCTCGATTGCGCTCTCTGCCCTGATTCTGATGGTGTCGCTGTGGATTCAGCGCCCGCTTGATTTCTCGGCCTTCCCGACGGTGCTGCTGATTGCGACCATTCTTCGCCTTGCGCTGAATGTGGCGACGACGCGGGTGATCCTGTCGCGCGGGGCCGAAGGCGAGCACGCGGCCGGTTATGTGGTCGCCGGATTCTCGAAGTTCGTGATGGGCGGGGACTTCGTCATCGGACTGATCATCTTCGCCATTCTCGTCACGGTCAATTTCGTCGTGATCACCAAGGGCGCCACGCGTATCGCGGAAGTCGGCGCCCGCTTTACGCTCGATGCGATCCCGGGCAAGCAAATGGCGATCGATGCCGATCTGTCCGCGGGGCTGATCGACGACAAGGAGGCGCAGCGTCGGCGCAGGGAGCTGGAGGAGGAGAGCGCCTTCTTCGGCGCAATGGATGGTGCTTCGAAATTCGTGCGCGGCGATGCCATCGCCGGGCTGATCATCACTGCGATCAACATATTCGGCGGCATCGTCATCGGCGTGGTCCACCACGGCCTCCCACTGGCGCGGGCGGCCGACGTTTTCACCAAGCTTTCCGTCGGTGACGGTCTGGTCTCGCAGATCCCGGCGCTCATCGTCTCCCTTTCGGCTGGCCTGCTCGTTTCGAAGGGTGGCACCAGGGGATCGGCCGAGGAGACGGTGCTCAAGCAGCTCGGCGGATATCCGCGCGCGCAGTCGGTGGCTGCGCTCATGATGTTCGTTCTTGGAATGTTGCCGGGCCTGCCACTGCTGCCTTTTGCCTTCCTGGGCGGCGTGATGGCGTTCATGAGCTACGCGCTTCCGCGTCGGCAGGCGGCAAGACGGCAGCATGAGGCGACGCTTGCGGCGCAGGAGCGCGAACGATCGCAGGCAGAGTCGAAAGAATCGATCAAGGAATATCTGAAGACGGCGGACGTCGAGCTCTGCGTGGGCAGCCAGCTAGCGGTTCAAATGCTGCATGTGCACGGGGAACTTGCGCATCGCGTCAGCAAGATACGCCGCCGCTTTGCGACCCAATACGGGTTTGTGATTCCCGAGATCAAACTGACGGACGACATGTCCGTCGGGCCGAAGAGCTACCGCATCAAGATACATGGCACTATCGTGGCGCAGCATGAGCTTCGCATCGGCGAGGTTCTGGTGCTCTTCGACGGTGTTCGCAAACCGGACGTGCCGGGCGATGAGACGGTGGAGCCGGCCTTCGGCATGAAGGCGATGTGGATTCCGGAGACGTTCCTCGAAGAAGTCAAACGGGATGGCTTCAAGGTTGCGGACAACATTTCCGTCCTTCTCACCCATTTGAGTGAAATCATCCGCGGCAACCTGGCGCAGCTTCTTTCCTACAAGGACATGCGAGCCCTGCTGGATCGGCTCGATCCCGAGTACAAGCGGCTCATTGAGGATATCTGCCCGTCGCAAATTTCCTATTCGGGCTTGCAAGCGGTCCTCAAGCTGCTGCTTGCCGAGCGCATCTCGATCAGGAACCTGCACCTAATCCTCGAAGCCGTTGCGGAAATCGCGCCTTACGTCCGCCGCGCCGAACATATCGCTGAGCACGTTCGCACGCGCATCGCGCAGCAGATCTGCGGTGACTTTGCCGACAACGGGGTCCTGAAAGTCCTGCGGCTTGGAAATCGCTGGGATCTCGCATTCCATCAAAGCCTCAAACGCGATGCCAAGGGCGAGATCGTGGAATTCGACGCCGATCCCCGCCTTGTCGAGCAGTTTGCGGCGGATGTCTCTACCGCGGTTCGAAAGGCAATGGGCCAGGGCGAAAGCGTCGTGCTCGTCGCACCCCCCGAGGTGCGTCAGTATGTTCGCATGATCACGGAACGGATGTTCCCCACCCTGCCGGTGCTGTCGCACGTCGAGATCGCTCGTGGTGTCGAAGTGAAGTCGCTCGGAGCCATTTCTTGATCGCGAGCGCATCAGGCTCCGTGCTGGCCACCTTCCTGATCTTCTGCCGGGTCGGCACGTGCCTGATGATTGCGCCTGGATTCTCTCGTTCCAACATTCCAGTGCAGGTCCGGCTGTTCCTGGCCATCAACGTCACGCTGATGCTGGCGCCCCTGCTCGAAGCCACCGTACGCCCGGTCGTCGAGACGGCTGCGACGGCGGCCATCGTCCGTGCGATCATGTCGGAATTGGTGATCGGTCTCCTGATTGGCCTGACCGCCCGGGTGTTCTTCCTCGCGCTGGAAACAATGGCGACGATGGCGGCATCCGCGATCGGGCTCAGCGGAATAGCCGGAACGATGGAAGACACCGAACACATGCCGGCCCTCGTGCCATTCATCACATTGCCGGCGATCGTCCTGTTCTTCATGACCGATCAACATTGGGAGCTGCTTCGCGGCCTCATCGGCTCCTATCGGACCTGGACGCCGGCGGTCGGCATCAGCGGCGAGACCGGCCTCTCCGAGCTTGCCGATCATCTTTCACAAGCGTTCGTCCTGGCGCTCAGGGTGGCCAGCCCGTTCGTCATTTACGGGGTCATCGTCAACCTCGCGCTCGGGCTCGCCAACAAGCTGACGCCAAGCATTCCCGTCTATTTCATTTCGCTGCCCTTCGTGCTGTTCGGCGGCCTCATGCTGGTCTATCTCACCAGTCGCGAACTCGTGCTGCAGTTCACTATCGCATTTTCATCGTGGCTGGCCGGTTGATCGACGCATGAAATCAAGAGATCGCAAAATCCGTCGCATCGCCGCCGTCCAGGCGAAGATGCACCGCCTTGCGGAATGGGAGCTGATCGAGTGCCGTGCGAAGGAGCATGAACTGCAGGAGCGGCAGCGTCGGATCATCGAGGGTTTCAACGACGGGAACGGAGTGCCTCCGTTGGCGGCGCAAAATGCGGGCCAGAATCTGAGGACGGCGAGCGTCGAACAGGGAGTGCTTGCCAAGGCGAAGGAGCGTCTCGCCTCGCAGGCCATGACCGAGGCGCGCAAGCTGAAGCAGGTGCTCCGGATGGCCGGCACGGTCGCGCGGCAGGCATTTCGGGAGCAGGAGCGGCGCGTCCTCGAGGAAGTAACTGAAACAGCGGCAAAACGGCCGGCCGAGAGAATGCAGGCCAACGAAACCAGTTCGGATCGCTAGAGCATGATCCGGAAAAGTGGAAACCGGCTTTCCGAAAAGATCATGCTCAAACAAGGAGATGAGATCATGATCCGATTCCCTCTAATCGGATCATGATCTAGTGAGGCACAGCATGACGGTCACCCCCGTACCGGATCTTATCTTGGATGTGATGGAGGCCGCAGATCCGGTCTCCCAGCGCGCGGCCGCTGGCAAGCTTGAGCGCGCCTCATCGGCAGGCGGCGAAGACTTCGCTGCGGCGATGGACCGGAAGATCGAGGCAGGCGCGCTTGAACGAACCGTAGCGTCTGCGCAAGGCACGGGCGCTGCGCGCGGCGGTGCGATCGACGGCAGCGGGCACGCCACGATCATCAGGAAGGCAGATACCGATCGCGCTGTGTATCGAAAGTTCGAAGCGTTCGTCCTGCAAACGTTCGTCGAGTCGATGCTGCCGCAGAACGCAAGCGAGGTTTTCGGCAAGGGAACCGCCGGCACGATCTGGCGGTCGATGCTGGCTGAGCAGATCGGCAATGAGATGGCCAAGGGTGACGGAATCGGAATTGCCAAGCAGCTCGCGAAAGCGCGCTCCGTTGCCAATTCCGCGACTGGTAAGGGCTAATTTGCAGCAAGATGAGCGCAACGATGAATCAGAATAACGAGCAGCAACAAACGCTTGAAATCCTCGAGGCGCAGGCGACGACTGTTTCCGAGGGAGGCGGTTTGCCGGCGCTGTCACAACAAGCCTTGCCCGAGCTAACGGATGCGCAGGATATCGCGGCTCAATGGCTCGGAACCAACTCCAACGCGTTGAATGCGATCGAGCGGCTCACGGCAACCATTGACGAGGAGACGGACAAGCTTGAGAGCCGGACGCAAGTCGATTTTGATTCCTTTAGTCAGCGCAAGAATCGTGGCCTGCTTGAACTGACAAGGGCGATGCGCGTGACACAGGGAATCGAGTTCGACCCGCGGGTGGTTGCGCACCTGACGCGCCTGCGGGCAGGCCTTGTAAGAAATCAAGCCGCACTACAAATGCACCTCGATGCCGTTCGCGAGGTCTCGGCGATTATCGCGAGGTCGATCCAGGAAGTTGAATCGGATGGCACATACTCATTGATGGGGCAGGGTGGATGCAAATAGTCAGGCTGCTCGTGGCAGGAGTCTGGGCCTGCATCGTCACCGTCGGTGCAAGCTTGGCTCTGTCTTATTGGAAGGAAGGACATGCCGCGCCTGCGGCCAAGCAGGAATACGCGGGCGGCCTCCTCTATGAGAAGACCAGGGTAATCAACGTGCCGATGATCGCGGAAGGCAGCGTCCAAGGCTACATCGTTGCACAGTTCGTCTTCACGGCCGATGCTACAGTGCTTCGTCAGTTGCCGGTGCCGCCTGAAGCCTTTGTTGTGGACGAGGCATTTCGGAAAATCTATTCCGACGAGAATCTCGACTTCAAGAACCTCGCTCGATTCGATCTCGCCCACTTTGCACGTACGGTCAGAGAGCACGTCAACAAGCGCCTTCAGGCTGAGGTCTTGCAGGACGTGCTCGTCCAGGATTTCAATTATGTTTCGAAGGATCAAATTCGCCGTTAGACCGCCTTCTCAAGTCGTCGAGCCGGTATCCCATATAGCGTTTTGACTCGATCGGATCGTAGCCGAGATGGTTGCGGAGCTTCTTGCGAAGCTTGCTCACGTGCCCCTCGATTACGTTTTCGTCGAAGCTCGAGTCGAAAAGACCGTAGGTCGCATTGAAGAGCTGGGTCTTTGTAAGCCACTTTCCCTGGTGCGCGACCAGATGCTCGAGAATGCGCAGCTCGCGACGCGGCAGGGCCAGCGTTCTGCCGCCGATTTCCGGATCCCGGCCGTCAAGAAAAACGTGGATCAGGCTCGTTGGCGTTTCGGCTGATTGACCGCCGGTTCGTCGTCGGATGACGGCCGTGCGAACGAGTATCTCGCGAACATGGATCGGAATATGAACAACGTCGTCGACGCCGGCTTCGAACAACTCGATCGTATCCCGGAGCTGCTTCAGGTTGTTCAGGGCGATGATCGGTGCGTGAGACTTGTTGCGGATGCTCTTGGGAATGCTCGTTCGGTCCGAGCAGTCTCCCAGGATAAACGCCCCGATTGCCATTACGTCATTGCCTACGGCGGATTGTAGCCATTCGCGAAAATCTTTCGATGAGAAGCCGATCGAAACGACGCCTTCGCGATCGAATCCAGCCGCATAGCCCCGTGTAACGGTCTCCCGATCATCGATGACGATGAACATGTGGATGCCCCTGTTTGCCCTAGATAGTTGTTGTGGAGTCGAGCAGGCGTGCTCGCTCCGCTTGGTTACGCAACACAACAGGTACTGACACGATACAAGTTACTGAGACCGAAACACGCGCGTCTGGTTCGCTCGAAAGCTTGATCAGGTGCGGGTGATGCCGCCGTTTGAGGCGATGAGGAACGTTGCCGTGGTGATGCTGCTCGGCAATCTTTTTGGGTTCCTCAGCACTGTTCGTGCAATTGCAGTCTGGTCTCGATACAGCCGATCGAAATTGCGACGAGAAGCGAACGGCGTCTTGTTGTTGAAGGTCACATCAAGAAGGAACATCAGCTCGCGCACTGTCGAATCGGAACGTCTCCATTACGTCGAAGTGGAGTATGATCGTCAAGCAATTGAACTAGGCATCTACTGCGAGACAACTCATCAGCGAGTAGATGTTGCTTTATTGAAACGCTTACTCAACCGATCTGCTCGGAATACTTGGCAATGTGCTCCTCTAAGTTGAGACAAAGGGAGAGAATTCTTCTGCCGACCGCAGCGCCACGAGTGGCGATCATCGTCATGAAACCGTCGCGGAACATATCCGTGTTTCGATGAGATCATTTTCCGCGCGCGTGAGTCAGATTCTTCGTCGGTTGGGCAACTGTGACGTTGTCGAATAGCTGCGAAGGCACTCCACAATCATCAGCCCAATCGCGCCGCGGCGTTGAAGTGGCGTTGCTGGCACGAGATCATCATGCGGCGACAAGAGACCATCGCTTGACGTGATGGAAATTGGCCGAAGTGCGGCCTTGCCTTGGTGAGCGCTCGACTACGATGAGTGGCAAAACGTCGCACACGCCGGAGATGCGATAGATGGACTGCCGTTCGTCGCGCGTTGCACGAACAGGTGTGTGTCTGACGATCGACATGCAGATAGCGCGTCGCACGGCACGATCACGGCGCGAGTGGAACCTGCGGAAAGTTGGAGCACGTCGTACCTGCATTGCAACGCTATGCACGCTAGCGGTCATATCGGTGATGCACGCTAGCGTGCATATCGCGCGAATTGACTGCGTCATACGATCGGTCGTGCAGCAGCCACATCAACGCGCGGAAGGAACGACGCCCTTGCTGGTCCATACTTGCCAGCCGCCGTTCTCGTTTTTGATTTCCTCGATGCGACCCAGGTTCGGCACATCCTGGCCCCGAGCAACCTCGATCACACCTGCTGGTCCTTCAAGTATGGCGACGTCCTCATAAGCGCGCCGCACGCGCCAGCCCTGGATGATCTCTCGTCGCGCACTGGTTGGCCGCGGCTGCGGCTGAATGGTGCCAGTGATTTCGGGGGATGAGGCTGCCGCCACGGTTCGCGCAACCGGCGGCTTTGCTTCGGCCATGCGCTCGACTCTGGTGGCCGATATCGACTGATCTCTTTCGACGCGCTCGACGCTTTGGACCAGGCGGCCAAATCGGTCGCTCGAGGCTCTGTTTGCGGTGTCGAATGCCGCGCGGTTCGCCGCGACGTCACTTGATAGCGTTGCAACGTTGCGCCGCAGTTGCGACATCGCCTCACGGAGGTTGCGAAGCTCGGTATCGGATGCGGTGTTGATGGCAATGGGCCGCAAGACCAGGAAGGCGACGCCGCCTATGGAGATGAAAGAGGAGATCGCGACGATCACTGCGAGGGTGACGAACGGCGCCATCCATGTCCGCGGCTGCGGCTTCTTGACGACGAGTGTGGCGGCCGGGATGGGCGTACGCGCCTTGGGCCTGACAGGCTCTGGCCGCGGCATTGTGCGGGTGCGCTTCATGGTGGCGAGCGCCTCCTGGGCGAGCAGCTCGTCAACGGTAGCTGCGGCCACGC
>NZ_PSRR01000010.1 GCF_004296405.1 Bradyrhizobium sp. Leo170 | reverse complement strand
CGAACCACCCAGCGGACGCGCTGCCGCTTGCGGGCTGGACAGGAAGAGCGCCGCAATACTCACTCCGGCGAGAAGGGCGGCGTAACGAGCCCTGCAACGCGTTGCATTGATGGAGGAAACTGCTCTTGGGGCGGACATCGGGCGATTCCTTCAGCCGACAATGGACGACCGACGCAGCAGCGCGATGACGCTGCCGCCTCGGCAAAATTGGCTCTCATTGAGGGAGACTGAGTGACCCCGCAGGTTGAGCAACGTCGGGGGAAGAAATTCTTAAAAAAATGCGGAGTGGTCAGCTCAGCAGGACGATTCCGCCTGGAAGGCGTTGAAGCTTCGCCTGAAAAGTGTGCTCGAGCTGCAGCAACACCCGCTCCATCTGGTCGATCCGGAAGCGGCCGCTAAGCAGTCTTCGCCCTAGCGCAGGGTTCACGAGGATGATGCGGCCCGGCCGATATCGGTTCATTTCCTCGACCGCATCCGCAAGCGGTGTGCTGCGGAACTCGACAACGCCCCGCCGCCATTCCGATTCGACCGCCAGATCGACCGTACCGATCTCGCTCAAGCCGACGCCGTCATACCGGACCCGTTGTCCCGGACGAAGCTCAGCGACATCATCCCGAAATTCGATCCGCAATTGGCCCTCGAAACAAGTCACGTTGACTGCGGCATGATCGCTGGTCGCAATGTAGCGGACATCAAACCGGCCGGAATCACTCACCGTCTTGCCATTTGCGGCAAACACGGCCAGCGACCGCGCCAGACGACCCTGCGTCGCAAACGATGCTTCCCCGGCGAGCAACTCGATGCAATCCTCCTGCGCGGTCGCCGGACGGATCGCAAGACTTGTCTGTGTATTCAGGTCGATCGCGACGGCCTCAACGAAGCGGATCGTCTGTTGTTGGCCGGTGCCGGTGCGAAAATCGGCCCGCAGTTCCGAAAGCGATGGCCACAGACCAAGCGGCGGATTCATCCCGCCGTAGACGGCCGCTATCCCAATCACGGCCGCGCCGCCACCCAACATCATACGACGGTTCAGCGCCGCTTTGCGCTGCCCGAACTCCTTCAGGGGACCCACAAAGTCCATGTCGCGGCCGTGCTGCGCACGGCCAACCACGCCCATCCTGTTCCAGACGCGCTCCGCGTCCTCATAGGCTTTGGCATGAAGCGGGCTCTGCACACGCCAAGCCAGCGCCGCCTGCAATTCCTCCGGCGTCGCTTCTCCAGACGCGACCTTTTGGACCCAACCGACGGCTTCATGCTCGATGCGGCTAAGATCCGGCCCTTGGCCATGCTCTTTGCTCATCGCACTACCGCGCTTCTCTCCGCGCGACGCCCGAGGATACGGCTCGCAATCTTCATAGCTCTCTATACTAAGACGGTTCTGGGAGGCCGAAACCGCAACGCTATTCCATCAACTCTTTCCAGCGCGACAGACAATGCTTGTGCGCCAGCATCAGCTCTCTGGCAACCAGTCGTCGCGAAATTCTCATCTGGTCGGCAATGACCTGGCGAGGGACATTGCCGACACGCGCCGCCAGAAAAATCGCCCGTCGACGCGGCGGAAGTTCTGCCATGATCGTCTCGAATGCCGCAAGCTCCGACCGGGCGATCAGCTCCTCCTCCGCCGTCGGCTGCCCGTCTGGAATCTCCAAAGCGTCATCCAGCTCGATGTCGCGGCTGTGGCGCTTCTCGCGGCGGCGTCGATCATCGGCCGCATTCAAGGCGGCGCGAAAAAGATAATGCTCGGGACGTTGGACCGCGCCGGCCGGCTCCAGCCGTGCCAGACGCAACCACGTATCATGCATGGCCTCGCCCGCGAGGTCGGCCGAGCCCAGGCGCAGGGTCAGTCGCTTTTTCAGATCGTCATAGCCGTCGATAAACAGCCTGCGCATGATCGCCAACGGGGTCTCGTTCAAGGCGCGGCTCCATGAGCGCGCAGGCGAGCGTCCGCGGTTGCGCAGCCAGGATTCACACCAGGGCCTTGCGGCACGAACAACAGGCGAACCGGCTGTACGAAATCGGCCGGCGGCGGTTCTCTGAATTTCAGTCCGCCCAATGTCTGATCGATCAGTTGATCGGTACTCGCACTTCCCGACGTGCCGACGCGCAAGAGATCTTCAACAGCGCCGCTTTGCGCAATCCAGAACACGGTAACAAGACGGTAGTGATTAGGCCGCGCTTCGTGCAGCCTGCACAAGGTGTCGAGCACATCCTCCTGGATAAGCGCATAATAGCGTCGATGCGCAGCCGGCATCGCTTGCCTCGATTTGTGCTGCGGCCCGGGCGCGAGGACGAAGGTGCCTTCGGCGACGAAGCGGGCAACCAGGCCGGTCCCCGCCAAGAGCCGCTGCAAAGCCTCGGTTGGCGTCAACCGCCCTTGCACGTCGGCCGAGACTCGCCCGTCCGCGAGACCGCCTTCGTAAAGCGCCTCATTTCCCGTGGCATCGCCGTAGCGGCTGAGCGCCGAGGCGAGCGGCTGCGGCCGGATCGAGAAATCGATGACCGTCTCGCTCCCTGACTGCGCTAGAACCGGTCGTCCGGCCGGCATCATGCCGGTCAGCGCAAGTCCAATAGCCCAAGGGGCGACATAGCTGAGCCAGCAACGCTGCAAATTATGGTGTAACCTAACCGCCGTATCGGCCGATTGAAGCATTTTCACTGCCCGATCAGCAGTAGAAGCTTCGGAAAGACACTGGCTGCTGACGATTCAAGTTGGACGCCAGCAGATCCATCCCCACGCCGACGAATGTCACGACACTAAAGACGCGATATTACAGTTTCACGACACGCGTGCCGGCCCTGCCGAAAGCCTGCAGTTAGAGGAATTTGACGAGGCTCATCTGGTAAAGCATCGATGTCGTTTGATAAGACGCCTGCAGCGCCGTCTGCAGTGCCAGGATCTTGGTCGCGACTTCGTCGTCATTGACGCCTTCGATGGAATCCAGCATCGTTTGCGCCATCGCCTTGGTTTGAACTTGCCGATCGGTGGCCGCTTTGATCGAGCCCTGCGCGCCGGCGAAGTCCGCCTGAATATCTTCAATCGTCTGGGTCCCCGGGACGGTTGCCAAACTGTTCGCGACGCGCTGGTTGAGCGCGGTGACCTGGGCATTGGCATAGGGGTCCGTCGCCGATGTGGTCACAGCCGCGAATACTGCCACCGTCTGCAGTTGCGAACGCAATGCGGGTTCGTCGGCTCTGGCGCCATACTGCACCGTGATGGATGTATCGATCTGGGCTACCGCCGATCCGCGCGCCGAACCGTTCGCAGCAGTATTCTGTTCGCCGTTGTACCAAATCACGGTGTTGTCGGGAGTGCCGGCCACAAGCGTCGTGGCCGAGGCAAGCGGCGTCGTGCCGACGCGCAGCGGAGGTTGATCGAAAAAGTTATCACCGGCCTCCATCGCAGACGCTGCCACCATCGGACCGTTCGCCAGATTCTTCATCGAGGTCCCGAGCGCCGTGTTCAGGTTGGCCGCGGTCGCGGTGGGATCGGCCCCAATCAGGAAGCTGTTGGCGGCGAGCGGCGTGGTGTTCGACGCCGTCATGACAATATCTTCTTTGGTGCCGTCCGGCATGGTGAAGGTGAACTTGACCTGGTCGCCGGGCTTCGGATTGGTCGCGCCAAGATCGACCGACATGGACTTCTGCACCGGCGTTGCCGGCGGCGCCGGCGGAACGGTCGCGGGCAGGTCGACGGGCTGGGTGACGGTAGCGCCCGTTATATTTGTGGATACGCCGGTGAGCTTGATCCCGAACGGCTGCGCCTGCTGCGGAGGCGCCGGCGTTGCATCCTCCTCGGTGAGAACAACCGACGTTGCCGACGTGCCGATGGCGTTGCCGACGCGCCCATTCTGATTGACACCGAGATCAGCGATCTTTCGCTCGGCGATGACCTGCTTCAGTCCGGCGACCTGCGCGCCGCGACCGTTCATGATCTCATCGGCCGACGCCACGGGCGCGGTATCGGTAGCACGGCCGGAAAACAGATAGCGATCGCCTGACTTCGCGTTGAGCATGTCGACTGAATCGGTGAAGTCGAGCAATGCGGTCTTCTGGCCGGAGGTATGGCCCGCATCGTCGAGATCCGTGCTTGCGCTGACGGCGGCGCCCTTCACTTCCGACCCGATCTTCACCAGTTGCTGCAGTGAAAGGTTGACGACACCAATGCGCGTGTTCAGATTGGTCGCAGTATCGGAATAGGCTCCTATCCCTGTGATCTGCGCGCGCAGCGCGATCGCAAGGCTGCGGCCACTCCCCTGTCCAGCGTAAGTATTGGAAATCTTGCCGGACGCGAGCTGCTGCGTCAGCGTATCAAGCTGACTGCGCAAATCGAGAATGCCCGAGCCGATATAGGATGTGCGTTGACTAACCCCGGATATTGTCATGGCTGCCTCAGAATACCTGCATCAGGGTCTTGTACATGTCGTTGACCGCCGACATCACGCGCGCGTTTGCCGAATAAGCGTTCTGTAACGACAAGAGATGCGCCATCTCTTCATCCATGTTCACGCCCGAGGACGTCGACATCTTCTGCTGGAGCGTGCTGAGCACGACGTTCTGACCATCGGCAAGCTGCTTCGCCGCGTCGGCATCTGCCCCCTGCTGACTGGTGAACTGTCGCATGAAGCTGAGCAGCGTGCCCTTGAACGGTGCGCTCGCACTACCGACCCCGCTCTGCGCACCAAATGTGTAAGTCGCGTTGCTCAGCTGATTGAGGATGAACGAGGGCCGTGTGGTGTCTCCTGCCGGCGTCGAACTCCCGTACGTCACGAGCTTGGCAGGATCATTGATCAGCGCGCTGTTGACCGTCAGGCGTCCCGCAAGACCCGTTATCTGAGATCCCGACGCGCTGATCGCACCGCTGTAAGGTGAACCGCTGTCAGTGAAGAGATCGATCTGCGGGCTGCCATCGCTCAAGGCGTTCGTGCCCTTGGTGACCGTAACCGAGGCGCTATCGATCCGGGCGAAAGCGGGATTGCTCAGAACGCTCAGCGATGTGCTTGTCCCGCTGAATGTGACGTTGCCACCCAGAGCCGTGTTGAGCTGATCGAGCACCGACGAGAACGATCCGGAGAAATCGATCCCGATCACCTGATCATTCGGGTCCGCCGTCACATCATTCGACAGCGGCAGCACGCGGGGGTCGTCAACCCGCACGAGGGAGATTTGGCGCTGCTGATTGGTCGCCGCATCGGTATAAGTGAGATGAATGACGTTGCCGGATTTCATGCCCGAGACATCGAGCGCAAACCCCGAAGGAGTTCCGGCCGGGACTGGCGAGCCCGTTATCGGCGTGCCCGCTGTTGTCTGATCGGACAACGCGCTCGACAGCGACGCAGCGAACTGGTCGAGCTGGTTCTGTGCAGTGACTAACGTCTTGTCTCGCAGCTCGGTATAAGCCGCGATCTTGCCCGATTTGATCGCACCGGTAGCCGTGAGATCGATCGACGCGCCACTGCCCGGAAACTCAAGTATGACGGAGCCAAGCTGGCTCTGATTGGGATCGCTGCTCCAAGTCGTATTTGCACCAACGGTGGCCTGAGCATTGAACGACAGGGTCGCGGCTTCGTTACCCACGAGCTGGATGCCGGAGCCGGTAAAAACCGTGACCTGGTTGGCGCCATTGGTCGTGACACGGATGTCCATCAGCTCGGACAGCTGATTCACATACTGGTCACGTTGATCGAGCAATGCGGCGGTCGACGCATCGGTGGACGTGCCGCCGGATGGATTAGCCTTCAATTGGCTGTTGATTGACGCTATCTGCTTGAGCAGATTGTTCGCCGTCGTGACCGAGTCCTTGATGCCGGTCTCTGCGGTGCCGCGCAAGGTTTGAATACCTTGCGTCATCGAGTTCAGTTGTTGCGTGAGCGTCGACGCCGCGTTGAGAACGCCTATTCGGGCCGACTGGCTGTCAGCGCTGGTGGTGAGCGCCTGCAGCGCCGTCGTGAGGTTGTTAAATGCGCTCTCCAGCGTTCCGATTGAACCCGGATCTCCATAGAGGCTTTGCAGTTGCTGCAGAACGTTTGAGCGAAGCGAGGCATACGACGCGCCCGACGTTTCCGTGCGCAACTGCGCCTGGATATATTGATCGAGTTCGCGATTGATCCCGGCGACGACGACGTTGCTGCCATGCGCACCGGCATAGGACGTGACCTGGTCGAGCGTCTTGCGAACATAGCCGGGCGTTTCCGCATTGGCGACGTTCGACGAGACCAGCGACATCGCCGCCTGGTTGGCGCGGAGGCCGGACATGGCGATGGCGAGGGCGTCATTCAGACTCATGACAAGTTCCTCTCAAGCGGTTACGCGCGCGCCGGTGTCAATTACCGCATCACGTTCAGGAGATCCTGGACCATCGTGTTCGTTGTCGTGATCACCTTGGTGTTCGCCGAATAGGCCTGCTGCGTCACGATCAATTTTGTGAATTCGTCAGCGATATCAGTGTTCGAAGATTCGAGCGACGAGCCCGAAATACTCCCGCCTTTTCCATAGAGCGCGTCTCCGGATTCGTTGGTCACTTCAAAAGCGCCGCCGTCGACACGCTTCAGGAAGTTGGCGCCGTTGAAGGTGGCAATAGAGACCTCCGCGAGATCGATGGTGCGGCCGTTCGAGTAGGTGCCGACAACACGTCCCTCGTCGCTGACCGATACGCTTTGCAGTTGACCCGCGGCGTAACCGTCCTGCTGCAGTTGGTTCACTTGCACGTTGCCATTGGTGTCCGCAAACGACGTTAGTCCGCCGGTGCCAAATGCCATTGTGACGTTACCCAGGCTGGTACCATCCACGGTAAGCCCGGCCAGCGTGATCTGACTGACCACCGGCTGCATCTGCCCGTTCGGACCAAACTTGAAGTCCGTTCCGACGTTCTGCCAGGCAACGGTGTTTCCGGTCGCGTTGGAATTGACCTGGTAGAATAGATTCCAGGTATCCGTCCCACCCATGGTGGACGATTCAACCTTGGCCCAGCGGAACTGCAGGCTGACTGGAGCGCCGTTGCCGTCATACACGGTCCTCGCGCCTCCGCTTATCGACTCATCCAGGAAGGCTTGATTGTCGCTGCCAATGACGACGCCGGTACCGGCTGTCCCGCCGCCCGCACGCATCCCGACAACGGTGCCCGAGAAGCCCAGCGCTTGAAATGCTGCGACAGCCGATGCGGAAGAACCTGCGGCAAGGCTGAAGTCGTTTGCCGTACCCGTATTCAAGGTGATCGCGCCGGTGCTCGACACGCTGGACACCGGTGATGGCGAAACATTGCCTGTAAGACCGTCAATGGTGGTTAAAAGGCTTCCAACCGTCGCGGTGGCGAGATCGACAAAGGTCGTTCCGGCGACAGGCGCGGGCGCGGCTCCGGTATAGAACGAGATCGTCTTGGTTGTCGTGACACCGCCCGTGGTGGTCTTCAGCACCAGCGTGTCACCGCTGGCAAAGCCTGCCGTGAGCGAATCCGTGCCCGCCGCGCTCACGAGCGACGTTGCTGCGGAAATGGGCTTCGCTATCGTCTCGAGGTTGTTCCGCGCATTACCGGTCACGGGTGTATTGGCAAACGGCGTCGCGGCCGTTCCAAGGGTTCGTGGATTGGATATGAAATCGGCAGGCCTCAGCAATTCCGAGCCTGGCACTGATGTTTGGTGCTTGGTTGTCAGCGGGTAGCTGGCGAGATTGGCTCGATAGTCGATCTTGGTGGTTGCCTGCGACGGCAGGAAATCGTTCTGGAACCTCAGGACTTCTGGCGTACTTCCGGCGGGATTTCCGGTCGTCGGATCAATCTTCACGCCCTCGAGATAGTAGCCGGCACCGTTAACGAGATATCCGTTTTTATCCAGCGTAAAGTCGCCGCGCCTTGTGTATCGGTTGACGCCGTCGAATATCGGCTGGCTGTCAGATATGCTGCCCGGCTTCTGCACGGCGAAGAAGCCGTCGCCGTTGATCGCCATGTAGGTGGAGACCGAAGCCGACTGAACGGAGCCGGCAAGCGTGTTGGTGCTGCGCGAGTTCGCAACCACGCTGCCTGCAAGCTGCGCGTTCGTGCCGGTGTCGGGAATGAGGTCAAGGAAGCTGGTGTCGATCCGCTTGAAGCCGGTCGTCTGCGAGTTCGCGATGTTACCGGAAATGTTTTCCAGCGCGTACGAGTTTGCCCGCAGTCCTGCAACGGACGTGGTCAGGGCGCCGAAGATACCCATTACATCATCTCCAATTGGATCCGGGCGGCCGCCGGGATGCTTCAGGTGTCATGGCCGCAACCGCTGGGATCGTTGCAAGCCGCCTGCCAATGAAAAAATGCAATAAAATCAGATAATTGAGACTGCGAGATAGCGGCAAGACCGGATCAAAATTGCCGGACCGAGCAACTTTTGCCCACCTGTTCGCGTGCCGCGAATACGACGTCGCCTTGCCGGGGATGTCGTTGTCCCAGAGCATGATCCGGAAAAGTGGAGCCCCGGTTTTCCGAAAAGATCATGCTCAAACAAAGAGATGAGATCGTGATCCGATTTCGTCTAATCGGATCACGATCAGGTCAGTTGACCGCGGCGAAGCCAAGCGCCGCGCGGACGGCTGGATCGATACGTGCTGGAGTCCAGGGCGGATCGAACGTCATCTCGACATCGACCGAGCCGACGCCCGGCACCTCCGCAACACAGCTGGTCACGCCTTCTTGCAGGAAACCGGTCGCGGGGCATCCTGGGGTGGTCGCCGTCATCGTGATGCGGACGGCGTCTCCGATGACCGAGATGTCATAGACGAAGCCGAGATCGACGATGTTGTGACCGAGCTCGGGATCGATCACGACACGCAGCGCGTCCCTGATACGGTCGACGAGTTCGCTTGTCATGACGGAGCCCTCACGGTCAGTTCGTAGGTCGCGCCATCAGGCGTGAACCCGCCGAGCCAGCGGTATCCACGCTTCTCGAGCTGCGGAAACAGAAAGACGGGCTCGCGGCGCAGCAGCGCGGAAAGAGTCTCGCCGGGACCTAGTTTCTCGGCGGCCGCAAGGATCCGGACCATGGGCTCAGGAGGATCGAGGTCGCGATTGTCGAGCGTCACAGCAGGCTCCGGCCAATTGTCGAAGCTCGGCGTGCCGCTCGGAGCGGCCGCGTTCTCCGTCGCCTCCGTCGGCGTGAACAGAACTTCCCATTCGCCGCCGTCGAGCGCGCGCTCGGAATGCATGAACCCTCTGTCTGCCATGACGGCGAATAGCGGGATCGGCTTGAACGTGGCGTAAAGGCGGAGCCCCTGCCCTGCCTCTAGGCGTTCGAGTGCGGCCATGATGACCGAGAACGGTTCGCCGCCTGCACGCAGGATCGGACGGACATCTACGTCGATGTATTCGGTCATGCTTCTTCCCTCCGTTTGGTCTTTAGATCATGATCCGATTAAACGGAATCGGATCATGATCTCATCTCTTTGTTTGAGCATGATCTTTTCGGAAAACCGGTTTCCACTTTTCCGGATCATGCTCTAGTTCCTTGCGAACAGCAGATGGGGCGCGCGGACGCCGCCCGGAAGGCGCAGCGGATTCGCGACATCAGCAAGCTGCCGCGTCCGGATCACTTCGCGAACGATGCCGATGACTCCGGCCGTCATCGCCATCGCGGCCGCTCGGAATCCCCAGGGTTGGCCGACCAGCAGCAGCAGCGTTCCGGTCCAGACGCCCGCGTAGTAGATCACGAACCACTTCGATGCCCTCCGCTCCGCGACGAGGTCCTGAACGCGGGGAGTCGGGGTTCGTCCCATCACGGGACCATAGGTCTCCAGCCAGGTCAGGAACGCTACGATCTTGTAGAGCTTGGCGAGGACCAGGCCCGACAGCCAGCCGAAGACGGCGAGGAAGGCGAACGCGCCCACATGCGCGGCAAAGTCGCCGGTCACGACAAGCGCTGCACCGAGAAGCGCTGTCCCCGCCAGACTCGCGAAAGACAGCATCGCCATCCGCGTATTGAGCTCGAGCTGGCGGCGCTTGCGCGCGCGGAAGATTGCGAACACGTCGCGCCCGTATAGAGCGGCAGTTGCGAGGCCGAGGACGGCGGCAATCGATAGCACCACGTCCAATCCGGCAAAGAGCTCGACCGCGAGGACACCGCCGACCACTGTAACGGCGATCGCGAGCGCGCCCGCCATCAACGTCGTGCCGCTTTTCCGGTCGTCGACGTCAGGCGAGAGCATGAACATGGACAATAGCCGGTAGCTGACGCCCATCGCCGTCAACGTCAGCCAGCCGCCAAGACCGGCGATCGCGTGCAGTGGCACGCCGCCGGCCAGAAGCGATTGCCCGGTCGATCCCGCCCACCCCACGAGTGCGAACGCGAACACCGCGCCGAAGGCGACGGTGACACAGAGCGAGGCCAACCCGACGAGGACGAAGCGGGCCGGCCCTACCGGCCGCAACCATACGGTCAGCCCGAGATCGACGACGATCAGCCCGAATCCAGCGATCAGCAGGACCGCGCCGAGCGGAAGCAGCCAGAGCCAGGCCGGCAGCCGACCTCCCAATGCCAGGAAGCCCGCGAGCAGCGAGGCGAGACCGGCGGTCAGAAGACCCAGAGCAGGCAAAGCCGACTTCTCCGAGAACAGCGGCTTCGCCACGAGCACAGGCACGAACTGGAACAGCGCGCCGCACATTGCGAGGCTGAGCCATCCGATGCAGACCACGTGCGCGAGGACGAGCGTATCCGGTGCTGCAACATCGGCCGCGGGAAAGCCGACGCCCGCCACCATCAGCGCCAGCGCGACGAACAGCCAGGCGATCGCCATCGCGAAGTAGCTCATCGTCCATCGTGATATGCTGGCGCCGATCATCGTGATCTCAGAACTCTCTCTGCATCGCCGCCATTGGCGTCTTTGGGCGTCATTCTCGTTCAATAACCGTAATCGTAGGTCGTCACGATCGAGGGCTCTTTGTCGGAGCACAAATTGCCGTGTCCTTCACATAGAGCGTTTTCGAGCGAAGTGGACACCGGTTCGCGTGAAGAAAACGCGTCAAAACAAGAATCTAGAGCTTCGGTTCTGATTCAATCAGAACCGAAGCTCTAGCTGTTTGATCCCCGACAAAGATCGAACCGCCCCAAATCTGCAATATCGGGTTCATCATGAACGGAGGACGCGATGCGGATTTTCGAAAGATTGCGACGACGAAGCCGAAGAGATCGCGTGATCGAACGCAAACTTTTCGAGGCTATCACCGACGATATTCTCCGGAGGCTCGAGGAGGGAACGTCGATCCTGATTTTCCCCGAGAGCAAGGCTGCCTGCTGCCCGGTCGAAGAGAAGGTGCGTCAATAGGTCTGGCTTTGCGCTATATCAATGCGCCTGTCGCTTTCGGCAATAGAATAGCTGTCAATGTGTGGCGCTGCCCCGGACGGCGGCTGGCTCCCGCCATTCGACTTACTAAAGCCTGATGCGATTTGATTAAATCCGCAGCGACTGCTTTACCTCTCCCGCTTGCGGGGGAGGTCGGCGCGCCAGCGTCGGTGGGGCTCTCTCCGCTTGCAAGGACAGCGTGAATCGCGGAGACACCCCCACCCCAGCCCTCCCCCGCAAGCAGGAGAGGGAGCGCAGTTGCCATCGGGGATGCCAAGCGATCTGATCGCATCACACTCTGGCGAAGCTGAGGCCGGTAGACCGTCACTTGGACGCGGTCTTGCCGGCTTCGAGTTTGTCGAAGAGCGTCGCGAACACCTGCTTTGCCTTGCCGCTCTGCGGGACCGCCTTGGCCTGGTCGACGTTGCCGGGCGTTCCGACCACGATCATCGCGACCATGCCCATGCCGTAGTGAGGCAGACATTTCACGCCGTAGACGCCCTCTTTGTCGAACTTGACGGCAATATCTTCACCGTTCTTGCCGACGAACGGCGTTGCGCCCTCCGGAAGCATGCCTTTGACGGACTCGGCGTTGTGGCCCTTGTCGGGGGACAGGAACTTCACGGTGTCGCCGGGTGCGATCTTCACGAAGGCCGGCTCGAACACCATCACACCATCGGCTCCCCTGTTCAGGAGCTTGACTTCCACGTCCGCCGCCTGGGCGCTTCCGGCCAGGATTAGAGCCGCCGCGGCGCCAACCAACATCGCAATCTGTCTCATGCTTTCCATTTCCTGAAACTTGCGCCCGAAATCCACCGGGCTCCCGCGTGTCAGATATCCCCGCCTCGCCCGGCCTAGGTTGCGCCAGCTCAACTTCGTCGTAGAATCCTGGACTAAGAACCTGACGAGCCGTTGGGGCTTGCATCGGCCGCGGATAGTCGCCGCGGCATATTGGAATGAGGATATCGATGGCCGCAGTCGACCGCTCGCTGGTCGCGAACCTGCCGATGTTCGCCGGGCTTACGCCCACCGAACAGGACGAACTGCTGCGCGAGGCGCGTTCGATTCGATACCCAAAGGGAGCCGCGGTGTTCGACCAGGGCGCGGAAGCGGATCGCTTCTTCCTTTTGCTTCACGGACATCTTCGGGTCGAGAAGACGACGTCGCAGGGACAGCAGTCCGTGGTCCGCTACGTCTCGGCGGGCGAGCTCTTCGGCGTCGCGCAGGCCATGAACCTGACGAACTATCCGGCAACCGCCGTCGCCGCCGTGGACAGCATCGCGCTCGCCTGGCCTTCCTCTTCCTGGCATCGCCTGATCGTCAAATACCCGAGCCTCGCCAGCACCGCGCTCCAAACCGTGGGGAGCCGTCTTCAGGATACGCAAGCGCGCGTCATGGAGATGTCGAGCGAGCAGGTCGAGCAGCGCGTCGCCCATGCGCTGCTCCGCCTGGCGAAACAGGCCGGAAGGAAGGTCGATGCCGGCGTCGAGATCGACTTCCCGATCAGCCGGCAGGACGTCGCCGAGATGACCGGAACGACGCTGCATACCGTCAGCCGTATTCTCAGCGCGTGGGAGCAGCAGGGCTTGGTCGAGGGCGGCAGACAGCGCATCGTTCTGTGCGACACGCATCGGCTGCATGATCTTGCCGAAGGCGAAGAAGCCGTTCAGGCACACAAGCGCGAGCCCTAGAGCATGATCCGATTCCTTCTAATCGGATCATGATCTAAGCCGCCCTCGCAGTATCCATAAGCTTCGACACGAAGACGTCGGTGTCTACGCCGTGTTCGCCGCATGCTTCTTCGATCGAGTGGAAAGCGCCGATCGGACAGCCGACACATAGCATCCGGAAGTCGAGAAAGACGCCTATCGCGAGCGGCCATCGACGCATCACGTCGTCGACCATCATATCCGCGGTAGGCACTGCGTTCGATTTCATGTCGCTACCTTAACGTGTCGGCCTTCAGTTCTCTTTGATCGTCCGCAAATTCTCGAGCAGATCGCTTCGTCGAATAAATCGACATCTCATTGTTCCAGAGCAAAGTGTCTGGCCACCAGATCCAACATGATGCAGGCATCGAATTAGGACGATTGAAGCGATGGAGAACATCATGCTGACGAGAAGGACCGCCCTGATGGGAGCCGCGATCGCGGCGCTGATGATAAGCGCGCCGGCGCTGGCCGCCGACGACCTCAAGCTGCCGCGTGAACGAGTCGAGCTGGTCGCGCCGCCTTTCGTGCATCCGCACGAACAGGCGACCAAGGCCGGACCGAAGATCGTCGAGTTCAAGCTCACGGTCCAGGAGAAGGAAGTCGTGATCGACGACGCCGGCACCAAGTTTCATGCGATGACCTTCAATGGCTCCATGCCCGGCCCGATGATGGTGGTGCACGAAGGCGACTACATGGAGCTGACGCTCGTCAATCCCGCGACCAATTCCATGCCGCACAACATCGACCTTCACTCGTCGACCGGAGCGTTGGGCGGTGGCGCGCTGACCAAGGTCAATCCGGGCGAACAGGCCGTGCTGCGCTGGAAGGCGACGCGTCCCGGTGTCTTCGTCTATCACTGCGCTCCTGAGGGCATGGTCCCATGGCACGTGGTCTCCGGCATGCATGGCACGGTGATGGTGCTGCCGCGTGATGGGCTGAAGGACCGTGACGGCAAGTCGCTGCGCTACGACAAGATCTTCTACATCGGCGAAAACGACCTCTATGTGCCGAAGGACGCGAACGGCAAGTACAAGACCTACGACACGGTCGGCGAGTCCTATGCGGACACCACGGAGGTCATGCGCAAGCTGATCCCGACGCACGTCGTCTTCAACGGACGGGTCGGTGCGCTGACCGGCAAGAATGCATTGACCGCGAAGGTCGGCGAGACCGTGATGATCGTGCATTCGCAGGCCAACCGCGACACCCGTCCGCACCTGATCGGCGGGCACGGCGACTATGTCTGGGAGACCGGCAAGTTCAACAACCCGCCGGAGAAGGATCTCGAGACCTGGCTGGTGCGTGGCGGTTCGGCGGCAGCCGCGCTGTATACCTTCCGCCAGCCCGGTGTGTACGCCTATCTCAACCACAACTTGATCGAGGCCTTCGAACTCGGCGCCGCGGCGCACATCAAGGTGGAAGGCAAATGGAGCGATGACCTCATGAAGCAGGTCTCTCCTCCCGGCCCGATCCCGGCCGACAAGCTCGGCGCCGCCGACCCGGTGACCCTAAGCCGGTAGGTGGAGCTGAAGGAACGGCCCGCGGTCCCTACCCGCGGGCCGTTTCACCAATCGGAGGCGACATCATGCTCATCCTGATGAAAATGAAAACGGCCATGCTCGCTGGCGCGCTGGCTGCGCCGATCCTGGCCACCGTGTTCTCGCCCGCGCCTCCGCATGATGACAATGGTGCTGTGCGCCTCTCTCCTGTTTCCTTCAGCTATCGGGCTGCTGGCGATTTCTCGCGGAATGACAGACCGGTCGAAGGGCCCCTGCGCAAACTCCGCCTGCCTGCTGATCTTATCGTCATGAAGCGGCAGGTCACGGTCGCCGAGTACGTGCGCTGCGTCGACGACGGAGCCTGTCCAAAGGTGCCGGTCCCCAACGGCTCCCTGGACGTGCCCGTCGTCGGCGTCAGTTGGCACGACGCCTCGGCCTATGCTGCATGGTTGTCGCGCAGGACCGGTGTTATCCACCGTCTGCCGACGGACGAGGAGTGGACATTCGCGGCCGCCGAGAAGGCCCGCGACGAAGCGTTGCCGCTGGTCGACCCCGCGGATCCGGCGCAGGCCTGGATCGCCCGTTATGAAGCCGAATCTGCCCGCTCCAAGCCCGCCGAGAAGGCCGCGCAGCCCGGGGGCGCGTTCGGCACGAACAGCAACGGATTGGACGACCTGGCCGGCAATGTCTGGGAGTGGACGGATAGCTGCTTCGTCCGCGCCTCGCTCGACGACGGAGGCGAGCGGATCACCAACACGAATTGCGGGCTCCGCGTCGTGGAGGGAGTCCACCGCGCCTACATGACCGACTTCATCCGCGATCCCAAGTCCGGCGGATGCGCCGTGGGCATTCCGCCGACCAATCTTGGCTTTAGGCTCGTCGTCGAGCGTTCCAGCTCGGTCGCCGCGGCGATCTCCCGGAATGTGGCGAAGCTGCTGCCGCGAACATGAGCGTTCGACGACAAACGGACGGGTTGAGCTAGAACAAAGTCATTCCCCCACGGGTCCGATAGATGATGCGGAGACGAAGGAGGAAGGCAGATGCGATCCGACTTAGCGCAATCCTACGGGCAGGACCGGCTGCCACGCTACACCAGCTATCCGACGGCCCCGCATTTTTCACCTGAAATCGGCGAGGACGACTATCGGCGGTGGCTCAAATCGATACCCATTCGCCAGCCGGCGTCGCTCTACCTCCACGTCCCGTTCTGCCGAGCGATGTGCTGGTACTGCGGATGTCATACGTCCGTGAGCAAGCGTGACGAACCGATCGCGATCTACGCGGCGGGCCTGCGCACGGAAGCGCTCCTTGTCGCCGAGACGATTGGACAAAGGCTGCCGCTCTCCCATATCCACTTCGGTGGCGGCACGCCGACGATCATGTCGCCGGAGACGTTCGCGGATCTCATCGGCGCCTTGCGCTATTCGTTCTTCGTGCTGCCGGAAGCCGAGATCGCCGTCGAGATCGATCCCCGCACGCTGACCGAGCCGATGGCGGAGGCGCTGGGCTATTGCGGCGTCAACCGTGCGAGCCTTGGCGTCCAGAGCTTCGATCCGGCCGTGCAGCGCGCCATCAATCGGCACCAGAGCTTCGAACAGACCGCCGCGTCCGTCGAGCGGCTGCGCCGGGCTGGCGTCTGCAGGCTCAATTTCGACCTGCTCTATGGCCTTCCCCTGCAGACGGTGGATTCGTGCCTGGACACGGTTGCAAAATGTGTCGAGCTGCGTCCGGATCGCTTCTCGGTGTTCGGCTACGCGCACATTCCGTCGTTCAAGAAGCACCAGCGCAAGATTGCCGAAGAATCCCTGCCTGACAGCATCGAGCGGCATCTTCAGTCCGAGACGATCGCGCAGGCCTTGCTCGATGCAGGCTACGTGCGCATTGGCCTCGATCACTTCGCCCTTCCCACCGACAATCTTGCCGTGGCAAGATGGGAAGGCAGGTTGCGGCGGAATTTCCAGGGCTACACCGACGATTCGGCCGACACGCTCATTGGTCTTGGCGCCAGCGCCATCGGCCGCATGCCTCAAGGATTCGTACAGAACGCCGTGCCGACGCGCGACTATCTTGCGCGCATCGTCGAGGACCGGCTCGCCACGGTCAAGGGCTACGCGTTTACCGAGGAAGATCTCTTCCGCGCCGACATCATCGAGCGGATCATGTGCGATCTTGCCGTCGACCTCCCCAAGGTATCGCGGCTGCACGGCCGCGATCCGAACTCCGCGATCGTCGATCGGCAACGGATCGATAGCCTCATCGCCGATGGCGCTGTGACGATGTTCGACGACCGCCTCTTGGTCAACGACGGCGCCGAATTCCTGGTCCGCAGCGTCGCTTCGGCATTCGACGCGCATCTTCCACGATCCGTAGCCACGCACAGTCGCGCGGTCTGAACTAACGAGAGCATGATCCGATCAGGTTGATCGATTGCAGCTTGGCTACACTTCCTCCGCTTGCGGGCAGTGCTATTGCATATGGAATAGAACTTGGTGGGCGGTTCCATCGCGGCCCATCCTTCGAGACGCCCGACTTTGGCGGGCTCCTCAGGATGAGGTCTGATTTCGCGGCGGAATCTTTGATCCTCATGGTGAGGAGCGCCGCTTGCGGCGCGTCTCGAGACGATGCTGCGCATCGCTCGGAGAACCATGAGGCCCGCCTCGTTCACGGCCATCAAACAGCTATATGCGATAGCCCAGCATCTGCCCGAGAAGCTGGCTATTGCGTGAGTTGCCGGTAGAGCGCCGGCAAGGCGGCCGGCAGGCGTCGGATGTTGCCGACGATCGCATAGCCGCTTCGCCCGAACAGCGTTGGAAAATAACTCTGGGCGGTTGCATCGATCGTGACGCCGAAGACTGCGGCGCCGAGCCGGCGCGCCTCCTGGACGGCCTTGCGGGTGTCTTCGATGGCGAGGCGCCCCTCATAGTGGTCGACGTCGTTCGGCTTGCCGTCGGTGAGAACGATCAGCAATTTCTTCCGCTGCGGCTGCGCTGCGAGTTCGGACGCGGCGTGGCGCACAGCCGCGCCGATGCGGGTATAGTATCCGGGTTTGAGCGCCCCGATCCGCCGCTCGACCTGCGCACTCATCGGCTCTCCGAACGCCTTGACGGTTTCGAGCCGCACCCATGAACGCCGGCGCGAGGTGAAGGTCAGGATGCTGTGGTGATCGCCGCAGGCCGACAGTCCGTGAGCGAGGACAAGCAACGCCTCCTTCTCCACGTCCAGCACGCGGTACCCGTCGACCCAGGCGTCGGTCGAGAGCGACACGTCGACGAGCAGCGTCACCGCCAGATCGTGGCCTTGCGGCCGCATCGCGAGGTGAACGCGATCGAGCGTGCCGCTGCCGGCACGGAGATCGCAACGGGCACGGACCAGCGCGTCGATGTCGAGGTCGTGCCCGTCGGGCTGTGCCCTCGCGAGCTCGTGGCGGGGCCGCAGCGCCTCGAACTGGCGCCGCACCTGGCGGATGCGACGGTGCGTGGCCTGGTCCGCCGCCCAGCTTTCGCCGGTCTCGCTCGCATGCGCCGTCAACACACGGCAGTGGTCCTGCATGTAGCTGCGACTGCGGTAATCCCATTCCGGATACAGCCGTTCGCCGTCGAGCCGCGAGGGATCGACCGCTTCCGGCGGCAGATCGAGATCGAACTTCAGCTTCGTCGCAGGCTTTCCGCTGCGCCGCCCGATTGACAGCTCTTCCAGATCGTCGGCCGCCTTGCGCGCATTTTCGTCCTCGGTGTCGTCGGAGGGACGGTCGACGTTCACCATCTCCGCCATGGCCAGGATCTTCTCGAACCGGTTGAGGATGAACGGATCTCTCTTGTCGGCTCCGTTCTCCCGCTCGCGGGTCGCAAAGCGCTTTCGCGAGTCCGGCGCGTCCGCCTGGGCGTCGTGCGAGGCGTCGTCCTGATCTTGAGATACCTGCCCGACGTCGCGGGTCCAGCAATCGCCCCACAATGGACATGGCAGCACCGGACGATATCCGGGCGGCGCCCGTTCTCGCAGCGCCTTGTCGCCGGTCAGCGAAAGCCAAAGCTTTCCTTGCGGCGGCGCCGCGGCGCCAAGCAGCGCGAGCACGATCTGTTCGACCTCGCGCTCCACGCGAGGCAATGGCCGCTGCGGCCGGCCAGATGCGACTGCCGCGGCCAGTCGCGTGTAGGAGCCGGCTAGTCCCGGAAATCGAGCGGCGACCATGGCGGCCGTGGCGCGGGCGCGACGCAAGATGAGGAGATCGCGCCGGAGCGGATCGGTCTCATCTATCGCCTCCAGCGGCACGATCGCAAACCACGCAGCGAGCCAACGATAGAGAGCCGCGTTCAGGCCGCGATCCGGAAACAAAGCGATGCGCTCGGGCAGGAAGACGGTCGCCGCGTCGCGCCCGGGATGGGCAAGGGATTCATCACCGAGGCCAATCCTCTGCCTCCAGGCGAGCCGGTGTCCGGATTTGCGCGCGCCCGCGCCGGCGAGCGCAACGCCCGCCTCGCCGCCGAGCGCGCGGAACATGACGGCGATCTGTCCCTGCATCTCCGAGAGTGCGACGGCGTGTTCGGCATGAACCGGATAGGACGCAGTCGCGCCGACCAGGCGATGCCACGCACGGCCGACGGTCTCCTCCAGCTCGAGAAAATCCAGCATCGGCGCTCACCTATCCAATCACGGCCCGTGTGACCTCCACCAGCGCGGCCTTGACGTCGCTATCGTCAGTCAGCGGCTCGATCATGCCGGCGAGGACGGCCTCGGTGACGGAAACACCGGCCGCGACGAGGGTGGCGCAGTAGACGATGAGGCGCGTCGAGACGCCCTCCTCCAGGTCATGTCCCTTCAGCGCGCGTAGGCGTTGGGCAAGCTGAACCAGCGGGCGCACGCGATCCGGTGGAAGCCCGCTTTCCGCCGACACGACGGCGATCTCCTGCTCCGGCGGCAGAAAGTCGAACTCGATGGCAACGAAGCGTTGCCGCGTCGAAGGCTTCAATGCCTTCAACAGGCTCTGGTAGCCGGGATTGTAGGACACGACCAGCATGAAGCCCGGCGGCGCGACGAGCTCCTCGCCGGTCCGTTCGAGCGGCAGGAGCCGGCGGTCGTGGGTCAATGGATGCAGCACCACCGTCACGTCCTTGCGGGCTTCCACCACCTCGTCGAGATAGCAGATGCCGCCTTCGCGTACCGCCCGCGTCAGGGGACCGTCCGTCCAGACCGTGTCGCCGCCCTTGAGCAAATAGCGGCCGGTGAGATCGGCCGCGGTGAGGTCGTCGTGGCAGGCGACGGTATGCAAGGGGATGCCGAGGCGTGCGGCCATGTGAGCCACGAAGCGGGTCTTGCCGCAGCCCGTTGGGCCTTTCAGCAGCACCGGCAGGCGGTGACGCCACGCGTGCTCGAACAGCGCGCACTCGTTTCCACTCGGCACATAAGCCGGAATCTCCGAAACGGAGCCTGCTACAGCCTGAAGGACGGATTTCATGATGGTTCTCCGGGACATCCAGGGGAATGGCGGCCGCGAGGTGCGCGGCCGCCGCGTTGCTCTACTCGGCCGGCTGCAGGGCTCCGCCGGCCAGGGAGTGCTTCTCACGTCCGGGCACCAGCACCGCCCAGACGAACATCAGCGCGGAGATCGCGACGAACACACCGGAGCCGAGACGGACCCAGTAGAACATTGCGAGCTGGTCCTGCACTTCCATGTAGCTCTGGCCGAGCACGCGCTGCAGATGGACCTGGATGATGCCGGCGAAGGTGAGCGCGAAGGTCATCGTCAGCATCGCCGTGCACATGATCCAGAAGCTTGCCATGCTGAGCCACTGGTTGTATGGCGCGCGTCCGCGTATCTCCGGGATCGCGTAAGCCATCACCGCGAGGTTCAGCATCACATAGGCACCGAAGAACGCGAGGTGCCCGTGCGCAGCGGTCACTTGGGTGCCGTGCGTGTAATAGTTGACCGAGGACAGGGTGTGCAGGAAGCCCCACACGCCGGCGCCGAGGAACGCCATCACGGAGCAACCGACTGACCACAACAGCGCCGCACGGTTCGGATGCTTGCGTCCGGCCTTCCAGGTCATCTGCACGGTGAAGATCACCATGGTGAAGAAGGGCGCGACCTCCAGCGTCGAGAACAGCGAGCCGATCCACTGCCAGTATCCCGGCGCGCCGATCCAGTAGAAGTGGTGGCCGGTGCCGAGGATGCCCGAGAACAGCGCCAGACCGATGATGACGTAGAGCCACTTCTCGACCACCTCGCGGTCGATGCCGTTGAGCTTGATCATCAGGAAGGCGAGCACGGAGGCCATGATCAGCTCCCAGACGCCCTCGACCCACAGATGCACGATGTACCACCAGTACATCTTGTCGACTGCAAGGTTCGCCGGATTGTAGAACGCGAACAGGAAGAAGATCGCGACTCCCCACAGGCCGAACAGCAGGATGTTCGTCACCGTGGTCTTGCGCCCCTTCAGCGCCGTCATCGTCACGTTGAACAGGAACATCAGGCAGACGACGACGATGCCGACCTTGATGATGAAGGGCTGCTCGAGGAATTCACGCCCCTCATGGTAGTGGAAGAGATAGCCGACGACCGCGGCGCCCGCGGCGCCGAAGAACATCCAGAACTGGATCTTCGCGAGCAGCGGACTGAAGAGCTCGGTCTCGGTCTCCTCCGGCAACAGGTAGTAGGTCGCGCCCATGAAGCCGATCAGCGACCACACGATCAGGGCGTTGGTGTGTATCATCCTGACGATGTTGAAGGGCAGGATGACCGAAAGCGTGTTCGGCAGGACGTAGATCGTGCCGGCGAGCAGGCCGAAGACGACCTGCGCGAGGAAAAGCGTCAGCGCGCCGTAGAAATACAGCATCGCGACTTTCTGGGTCTGGTATTTCATCGAAAAGCTCACTTGTTGAAGGGCTGTCGGGACGCGGTGCTCATCCGGCCTTGTTGGGCGGCCAGTCATGGCGCTTGATGGTGCCGGTCCATTGCAGGAAGTCGGCGAGATCGTTGAGTTCCTGGTCGGTCAGGTTGAATTGCGGCATCTGCCGCCGGCCCGGCGCGCCGGACGGCTGCGCCTGCATCCACGACTTCAGGATGTCCCTTGCAGCGGCCGGGTCTTCCTTGCCGCCCCAGCGATCCCAGACATTGCCGACTTCCGGCGCGAAATAGGCGCCCTCGCCCAGCAGCGTGTGGCAGTTGATGCAGGAGTTCTTTTCCCAGACATGTTTGCCGCGCGCGACCGAATCCGTCAGCGTCGAGGCGTTCGTCGAGGTGTTCACCATGTAGTAGTGGCTGTGGGCCGTCAGGCCGAGGAAGATCGCAAAGAAGAAGGCGGATCCCCCGTAGAAGACGTTCCGGGCAGCCGTTTTCGTGAGGCGTTCAGCCATCACCTATCCTTTCCCGTTCTTGTTGATAGTGCGAGCGCCGCGCCAATCTACGTGGCAGCCCCATCGGTTCTTTGTGCTGGAGCAACCAGCGTCGCATTCGCCGCCTCAGATCAGCAGTCTGGCGACGGAGGCAGCCAAGGCGAACGATGCCACGCCGAGCACCCAGGCGCTGACCAGTCCGCGCCAGATCGCCGGCACCGCGCGAAGTCCGAGGAAGTCGAGCAGGATCCATCGCCCTTTCAGGGCCGCGAGGGCGAGCACGACGACGTTGCCCAACCAGGCAACCGGCACGCTTCGGGAAGCGATGAGCGTCGCGATCGCGAGGCCGATCAGGAGAATCAGGGTCGTTTCGAGCGGATGACGGGCCATCATTTCAGCGCACCAGATAGATGATCGGAAACATCAGGATCCAGACCAGGTCGACCATGTGCCAGAACGACGTTCCGGTCTCGACCGCGTCGGGTTCCGCACCGCGCTGGACCACTGCCAGGATCACCATGCCGAGCACGATGTGCAGCAGGTGGAAGCCGGTCAGCAGGAAGTACAGCGTGAAGAACGTGCTGGTCTCCAGTCCCACACCGGTCGCGATCTCGCTATCGTATTCGAGAAGCTTGATCGCAACGAACGCGCCTCCAAGCGCGATCGCGAGCAGCAGCCAGCGACGGCAGGCCGCCGCTGCACGCGCGCGAGCAGCCGCCGCGCCACGTGCAGCGGCCCACCCACTGGTCACCAACACCAAGGTGTTGAGGGCCGCAAGGCCGGGATCCAGGACGGCCTGGCCGGAGGCAAAGATAACGGGGTTGACGGCGCGGGCGACCGCGAACGCGCCCAGCAGCAGACCAAAGACGGCGAATTCGCTGAAGATCAGGACCCAGATCATGGGGTCGCCGGGGAGTTCAGCCAGCAGGCCGCTTTCCTGCACTTCGCAATCTTGAGCCGACATGGATCCTCCGGGCGGGGTCGTCGCTGGGATCGCTATCGGGGATGACAGCGGCGATCTTTGTTGCGGGACAAAGACGGGTGCAGCCCGCCGCGTAGGGTCCGGGTCAGCACGGTCGCGCGAAGGCGGCCGGCGTCAGAGCATGATCCGGAAAAGTGGAAACCGGTTTTCCCTCGCGACAAACGCGAAGCGTTTGCGTGGAGATCATGCTCAAACAAAGAGATCTACGAATCGGAGTTGGAACCATGAGCGACGCGCAGGTCGGCCTCCTCACCGCGACGCCTCTGATCATGATCTTCGCCGGCGCGATGCGAGCGATGGGTGTCCTGTCGACCACCGCGACGATCGCGGCGATTGCGCTGTCGGGCGCTATCGCCGCCGTGCTCTTCTTCACGCAATAGGCCGGTCCCGGCCAGGGTCATCCAATCGGCGGCCGCAGGGTATGCCAGTCCGTCGTCGACTGGAACGCGTGAGCTGCGCGAGCAAGCACACCCTCAGATAGATGCGGGCCGACCAGTTGCATGCTCAACGGCATCCGATCTGACGCAACCCCCATGGGGAGCGTAATGGTCGGACTTCCGCTGAAGTCGAACACCGCGGTGAATCGCAGGATGCTCAACAACACATTCGGATCAGCGCCATATTCACTCATCTTCGCAAGCGTCGGAATCGGCACCGGCATCGTCGGAATGAGCAAAAGGTCGATATCCCCAAACAATGCTGCGAGGCTGCCGCAGAACTTGAGGCGCTCATGATGAATGGCGGCGATTTCGATACCGCTGACCGACCTGCCCTGCTCGATCAACTGCGCAAGGTCCGGACCGTATTCCGACTTGCGCGACGGATAGGTCTTGAGGTGCGCTTCGGCCGTCTCGACCGAGCACATCGGAATCCACAGGCTCACGAGCTTCTCGTAGGAGGGAAATCGAACCTCACGGATTTCGGCACCGAGATCCACCAGCGTGCGCTCGGCCTCCAGCAAGGCTGCTACGACCTGCGGGTCGATTCCTTCCTGCGTGTATTTGCGATCCACCCCAATCCTGAGGCCGCGTACGCCATCGCCAATCCGAGCCAGATAATTCGGAACGGGAGCCTGCAAAGCCGTCGGATCGTTGGCATCCGCGCCTGCGATGACGCCCAGCATCGCTGCGGCGTCTGCAGCACTTCGGCACATCGGCCCGATATGATCGAGCGAGTCCGCCAGCGGGAAAATGCCATAGCGGCTCACCCGGCCCCATGTCGGCTTGATTCCGGTCAGCCCGCAGGTCGCCGATGGAAACCTGATCGAACCGCCCGTGTCGCTTCCGATCGATCCGTAGCAGAGACCGGCGGAGGTGGCGACGCCCGATCCAGTCGACGAAGAGCCGACCCAATAATCCGCATTCCAGGGATTGAGCGGGGCCTGATCATTAGGATGATGGCTGGTATAGGCGCCTTCCGTCATCTTGAGCTTTCCGAGCGTGACCGCGCCGGAGCGCTCGAGCCGATCAACGATGGTCGCATTGAACGACGGCACGAAGTTCGCATGAATCTTCGTGCCGCCCGCCGTCGGTGCGAATGTCGTGTAGCACAGATCCTTCAGACCGATCGGAACGCCATGAAGGGGGCCGCGCCAAATGCCCTTGACGATCTCGCTGTCATGCTTCCTTGCCTGCGCCATGGCCCGTTCCGCGAGGACGATGGCATATCCGTGCAAGCCTCCATCGAGCTTGTCGATACGGTTCAACGTTGCTTCGGTGACCTCTGAAGGCAACAGCTCCTTGCGGCGAAACAATTCGGACAGTTCAGTTATGGACTTGTAGTGCAGTTGATCCGCAGACATATCGAGTTCCTGTTGTCATCGGGGCTGCGCCTCAGAGCGTTTTCGAGCGAAGTGGATACCGGTTCGCGTGAAGAAAACGCGTCAAAACAAGAATCTAGAGCTTCGGTTCTGATTCAATCAGAACCGAAAATGCTCTAGAACTGGACGCCTCGCGTCAAGGCACCGTCCACGACAAGGTTCGTTCCCGTGATGAAGCTGGCGGCCCGGCTCGCGAGAAACACGACGGCATTCGCCATCTCCTGCGGCGTGCCCATCCGTCCCGTCGGATTGAGCGCCAGCGCGGTCTTGTACAGTTCGGGATTGCTGTCCTTGATCATGTTCCAGACACCGCCCTCGAAATAGGTGTTGCCCGGAGACACGGAGTTGGCCCGTATGCCCTTCGCGGCGAGCTGGTAGGCCAGGCCCTGCGTATAGTGGATGATCGCCGCCTTGAAGGTGCCGTAGGGGCCGCTCGCAAAGTCGACCTCGCGTCCCGACACGCTGGCGATCGTCACGATCGCAGGAGCGCCGCTCTTTTCCAGATATGGCATCGCGGCGTTCACCAGGCGGACCGTTCCCATCATGTCGGTGGAGAATTCCTTCTCCCAACTCTCCTCGTCCTGCCCGATGGAAAGGGCGCTGACATTGGCGACGACGACATCGACGCCGCCGAGCTTCGATGCCATGTCGCTCACCCAGGCCTTGAGCGCCGCGCCGTCGGATACATCGACCGAACCGCCAAAGGCCGCAACACCCTTTGCCTTGAGGGCGGTGACGGTGCTGTCCACGTCCGCCTGATTGCGCGCGCAAATTCCGACATTGGCGCCTTCAGCGGCGAAGGTCTCGGCGATCGCCCTGCCGATGCCCTTGGTGCTGCCCGTGACGAGAACGTTAGCTCCTTTGAGTCCTAAATCCATGTTCGTCTCCCTCCCTGGTCATTTTTGACTTCAAATGGCACGCTGATGAACAAGACGCGTTCTCAAAAACGGCGGATCAGCCTCACAACAACAGTTG
The DNA here is from genome assembly GCF_004296405.1 of Bradyrhizobium sp. Leo170. Taxonomy (GTDB): domain Bacteria; phylum Pseudomonadota; class Alphaproteobacteria; order Rhizobiales; family Xanthobacteraceae; genus Bradyrhizobium. Next base: position 38,340 of record NZ_PSRR01000010.1, on the reverse strand, counting down.
CGCGCGGACATTGTCGGCGTTGACGTCCCCGCCGATCAGTGATCGCGTGATCTTGCCTTTTTCCATGATGTAGCAGCGCTCGGCGATCTCCAGGATCGTGTCGAGGTTCTGCTCGACGAAAACGATCGTCGTGCCCAGCTCAGCCCGGAACGATTTCAGCGCATCGCAAATGTGCTGCACGATCGACGGCTGAATGCCCTCGGACGGCTCATCGAGGATCATCAAGGTCGGGTTTCCGATCAGAGCCCGGCCGATCGCGAGTTGCTGTTGCTCGCCTCCCGACATGGTGCCGGCAACCTGCCGCCGTCGTTCCTTCAATCGCGGAAAATACTCGTAGACGAGTTCCGGCAGCTTCTTGCCCTCCGGTCCGCCAATCAGCTCGCCGACCTGCAGGTTTTCCTCGACGCTCATCTGTGGAAACACATCCCGTCCCTGCGGGATGTAGCCGAAGCCGGCGCGCGCCCGGGCGTCCGCCTGCAACTGGGTTACATCCTGGTCCAAGAAAGTGATCGTGCCGCGCCACGTCTCCAGAAGCCCGATCAGGCATCGCATCAGCGTCGACTTGCCGACGCCGTTCCGGCCGATCACGCCGACGATCTCGCCGCGGGATACCGACATGCTCACGCCCTGCAGGATCGGCGTGGCGCCGTAGCCCGCCCAGAGTTCCGATACCTCCAGAATCCGATCAGTGGGCATGCGTCTTCCCAAGGTAGATTTCGGCGACCTTCTCGTCCTGAATGATGGTCTCCAGACTGCCTCGCGCAAAGATCTTGCCAAGATGCAGCACAGTCACGCGTTGCGCAATCTGGCGCACAAACGCCATATCGTGCTCGACGACGAGCACCGTCATGCCCTCGGCATTGAACGACTTGATGAGTTCGCCGGTCTTGAACGTCTCCTCCGGCGACATGCCGGCCGTCGGCTCGTCCAGCAGCAATAGCTGCGGCTGCAGCGCCAGCGCCATGCCGATCTCGAGCCATTGCTGCTGGCCATGCGAAAGTGCTCCGGCCAATTTGCTGCTCTCCGACGCCAGATCGAGCAGCGTAAGCAGCCGCTCCTCCTCGACGTCGCGCTCCGCGCCCGAGAAACGCCCCTGCAGGGCGATCTGGATATTCTGCCGGACCGGCAGCTCCTTGAACACGCTCGGCGCCTGCATCTTGATGCTCATGCCCCGCTGCACACGCGCAAAGGGCCGCTCTTCGGTGATATCGATGGAGTCGAAGAATATATTGCCTTTGGTCGGCGGATAGAGGCCGACGATCAGCTTGAACAGCGTGCTCTTGCCGGCCCCGTTGGGGCCGATCAGGCAATGAACCTCCCCGACATTGACAGTCAGATCGACGTCGGAGACGGCCGTCAATCCGCCAAAGCGTTTGGTCACGCCCTTCACATCGACAAGCGCCATGTCAGGCCTCGTCCGATTGCAGGCGGCCGGCGTCCGCCAAAGTGGAATTCGCGTCACGCCGCCGGCGCCTAGTCCATCGGTCAACCACAAGCTTGCCAACACCGAGCACAAAACCCTGCGGCGCCAACATCACGGTGGCGAGCAGCAGCGTACCCATCAGCACGAGCGCGGCCTGCTGGCTATAGACGGTGATGGTCTGGAACCCGAACAGCAGCAGGAACGAGCCAACCAGCGTCGCTGTCAGATCGCTTCGCCCGGAGAAAGCCACCCATACGATCGGCATCGCGGCGGCCGGCAGCCCGATGCTCGACGGGGTGATGAATTGCCCCCACGACGTATACAGCGCGCCGCTGAGGCCCGCGAGCCCGCTTCCGATGATGAACGTGAGCAATTGATACTTGCGGACGTCGTAGCCGAGCATCTCGGCGCGCTGCGGGTTCTCGCGCGTCGCAACGATCACGTTGCCGATGCGCGAGTTCACCAGCATGCGCAGCGCGATGTAGACGATCACGATGAGCGCCACCATGACATAGTAGAGCGCAGACCCCTCGATGTAGAAATCGCCGACGGTGAGCGGATCCATGCCTTTCATGCCGTTGAAGCCGTTCAGCCGCGCAGTGCCGATGTGCCATTCCGGTCCGGCCGTCTGTCCAAGAAAGAACGCCAGCACCAGCGTCGCCGACAGCGTCACGATACCGAAGAAGATGCCGCTGATGCCGCCCCAGATCATGAAGTAACCGAGGATCCCCGCCGCGATCATCGCGATGATGACCGACAGTACGAGCGCCGCGATCGTCGTCGAACCTCCACCCATGTTGATGGCCAGCACGCCATAGGCATAACCGGAGATGCCGAAGAAGAACGTCTGGCCGAACGACAGCATGCCGCCATAGCCCCAGATCAGGCAGAGGCCGAGCGCCATGAAAACCCAGATCAGGAAATAGGAGAAGTTGCCGACATCGTAGGAGTCCGCAAAGACCGGATAGATCAACGCGGCTGCCAGCACGGCGAGAAAGCAGGACCAGAACGTCCGTCCACGTCCCAAGGTCTGCGGACCATCAAGCAGTTTGAACATCACACCCCCGCTTAGCGCCCGCGACGGACCAACACGCTGGAAAGGCCTTCGGGCAAGACACGGATGATCAGGATCACTGCAAACAACATGCCGATCTGGCCGATGATCTGCCCATAGCTTGCATTCAAGGCCATTCGAATCATCGCCAGGAACACGGCGGCCGGCGCGGTTCCGAGCAGGACATTTGCGCCTCCGACCACGACGGTAACGAAACTCTCCACCACGAACGTCGCACCCATCGTCGGAATCAGCGTCATCGTCGGTGCATAAAGCGCGCCGCAAAGGCCCGCGAGCCCGGCGCCGATGCCGAAACTGATTGCGTAGATCCGTCCGGTGCGCGCACCCAATGCCTTTGCCATTGCGGCATTCTGCATGGTCGCACGCGCCATCACGCCGAAGCGCGTCTTCATGAAGATCACGTAGAGACCGATCAGCACGGCGACCGCGCAGGCGAACAGCACCAGGCGATAGGTCGAGAATGTGTAGCCGCCGATCGCAAAGCTGCCCTCCGGCGTGCCAATCCCCGTTATCGATGATCCCACGATCAGGAGCATCGATTGCGTCACGATCAGGCTGAGCCCCCAGGTGGCGAGCAAGGAGTCGAGCGGCCTCTTATACAGCCGACGAACAATGAGGTATTCGACGGCAACTCCGATCAATCCGGCCGTCACCGCGGCGAGCCCCTGGGCAATGGCAAGCGGCACGCCGAGCTTCACGAGTCCGACCGTCACATAGGCGCCGCACATGATGAACTCGCCATGCGCCATGTTGATGACGCCCATCATGCCGAACACGATGGCGAGGCCTGCGGCCGAGAGGATCAGAAACGCAAAGACGTCGGCGAATTGGTAGAATACCGAGAAAAGTTCAGCCGACATCATCGGTCTCCTGCTCCTTCATCATGGACGCCGCAGCGATGCGGCGCCCGCGCAGTCCGAAGTCATGATCCGATGAGTGGCGTCACGACTTGTTGGGCAAATGGCTCGGCGTGTACTGATCCTTGTCATTCTTCTTGGTGAGATCGCAGCCGATGTCGCCAAGCCAATACGGCTTGATCGTTCCGTAGTCCTTCTCGACCGTCACTTCGTGTTGAGGACCGACGGAGATCAGGCGCATGCGGTGAGACGTGTGCTGGCTCTTCGGGTCGATGCAGACCTTGCCTTCGGGCGCATCGATGCAGGCATCGCCGGTCGCGATCACCTTGCGCATGTCCTCGAGCTTGGTCGATTTCGCCTTCTCGACCAACGTCTTGTACATGTAGAGCGCGTTATAGGCATTGTAGCCCATGTCGTTGATGTAGAGCTCGTCGGGGAACTTCGCATGCCAGCGCTTCTTGAAGTCGTTGGCTTCGGGCGTATCGATCTCCTCGAACCAGTTCGCGGTCGCATGCATGTTGTTGAGCGCCGGCGGCTTGAACCGCTTATGCTCGAAACCGAGCATGACCTTGATCGACGAGCCCATCGGCAGGTTGAGCTTCGCCGCGGCGGCCTGCTCGAAGAACGAGTCCTGGGCGGCGCCGACATTGATCGTCAGAAGCCAATCCGGTTTCGCTTTCTGGATGTTCTGGATCGTCTGCGCGAACTGGGAAACGCCGAGCGGGATGAATTCCTCTCCGACGACCTCTCCGCCCAGATCCTTCATGATCTTCCGGTTCCACTCGGCCGAAATCTGTCCGAAATTGTAGTCGGCGGCGATGACGTAGACCTTCTTGCCGAACTTCTCGACCATCCAGGGGATCAGCGTCGAGAACTGCTGCTCGGGTACCGCCCCCATGCTGATCATGCTGGCGTCGCACACGCCGCCTTCGTACTGGTTGGTATAGAAGTACGGCGTGGTCGTCCGATCGATGATCGGCCGAACGGCCTCGCGCGAAGCGGACGTGATGCCTCCGATCAACACGTCGACCTTGTCGCGGCTGAGCAGCCGTCGCGCAAACTCCTGATAGCGGGCATTATCGCCCTGCGGGTCGAGATGGATGAGCTCGATCTGCCGCCCGAGGATGCCGCCACTCTTGTTGATCTCCTCGACCGCAAGCTGCGAGCCGTGCAGTTTCGGCATGCCCATGAACGCCAGATCGCCGGAGACGTCTTCGAGCAGACCAACCTTCAACGGCGGCTCGGCTGCCCGAGCGGCGCCGAGGGCCGCCGTCCCCAGCACGACGCCAAGAAAGGCAGCTCTGAACAGATGTCCGGATTTCATTGAAATGTCCCCTTGTTGAAAAGCGGCTGAAGTTCACGCCTTGAGATAAGTTTTCAGGATCGATGCACCCATCGTGTATTTCGGGTCGACCATGTTGCCGAGCCGCATGCGCCCGGCCTGGCTGAGCAGCATGTACGCGTCGATCTCGTCGAAGCCGTAGTCCGCACTCATCCATCGCGTGAGTTCTCGATAGGCGATGCGGGCCGCATCCTCGAGCGGGCGTGCGCTGCCGATGGTCATGATGAAGTCGCGCGTCTCCAGACGCGGCCAGGCAAAGCTCCAGTTCTTGATCAGATCGATCTGTAGCGTGACCGTCGCACGCTGCTCGAGCGCGACACCGGAGAGTTCGCCATCGCCCTGTGTTGCGTGGCAGTCGCCGACGTAAAGAAGCCCACCCTCGGCATGCACGGGCAAATAGAGAATGGCTCCGGGCGCGACATCGGGCAGGTCCATGTTGCCGCCGTGATAGTCCGGCTGCAGCGAGGAGATCGCCTCGATCTCGGGCGACACACCAATCGTGCCGATGAACGGCTCATAGGGCAGCGTGATCTTATCGTTCCAGCGCACGCCGTTTCTGTCGACATGCAGCTTGCGGACGCGCTCGGGCAGCGGCGGATTGAGCATCGCGGTGGAGCTCGTCCCAACAAGCCCGCCGAACTCGGGGATGATGCAGGTCGTTCCGGCGGGCTGCTCGCCGCGCGTCTCGACGTCGTGGATATAGACGGCGAGACAATCGCCCTTCTTGGCGCCCTTGACCGCAATCGGTCCACATTGCGGGTTGAGGTACGGAAAGTTCAGTTTCGCTGTGGGACTGTCGCTCTCGCTCGTGAGTACGCCGCCAAAGGCGTCCTCGGTCTCGACGACAACGATCTCTCCCGGATCGATCGACAGCGTCGGCTTCGCATAAGGTCCGTAGACGTAGTGGAAGGCCCCCTGCTGCTCGATCGTCAGACTACGCTTCGCGCCGGCCACCCCCTTGGCGACGGCGCGCTTCGACATGAGGGAACTCTGCAACCAGTCTTCTGTTTTCATGCGAACGGCTCCTTGGATCAGAGAGCGGGATGGCGCTTGTGCCAGTCGGTGACACGCTGGAACGCGTCACCCGCGTGGACGAGACCCGCTTCGTCGAAGTGGCGGCCGACAAACTGGAAGGCGACCGGGCCGCCGTTCGGGGCGAAGCCGCCCGGAAGGGTAATGGTCGGGCTTCCGGTCATGTCGAACGGACTGGTGAAGCGCAACAATCCGGCAATCAGGGAAGCGTCTTCGCCGAGCGTCGCCATCTTGGCTAGCGTGGGTGCGGCAAAGGCCTGGGCCGGCACAGCGATGAGATCGACCGTCTCAAACAGCCGCCGTACCGCGCCGCGAAACGCTTCGCGCCGCAGCACGATCTTCTGATAGTCGGTGCCGGACTGTTGCAGGCCAAGATCGAGCAGTCCAGCGAGGGATGGGCCATATTCGTCCTTGCTCGAGGGATAGGTTCCCTCATGCGCGACCGCCGCCTCGATGCCGCAAAGCGGAAACCAGTCGTCGACAATGGCCTTGGCATCCGGAAAGGTGATCTCGCTGATCTCTGCGCCGAGGTCCGCCGCGACGCGCAAACCTTCACTGAGGACCTTGCTTGCGGCCTCATCGGTGCCTTCGCTGGTCCAGCGTCGATCGACACCAATCACAACGCCCCGCAGACTACCGGACAGTCCTGCAAGATAATCCGGCACAGCCAGCGGCACAGCGGTGGTGTCCTTGGCGTCCTCGCCCGCGATCGCACCGAGCATGGCGCCGCAATCGACCGCGCTGCGCGTCATCGGCCCGATATGATCCAGCGTCGCCGCGAGTTCGAATGCGCCATAGCGACTGACCCGCCCCCAGGTCGGCTTCAGCCCCGTGATGCCGTTGGCTGCGGAAGGAAAGCGGATCGATCCGCCGGTATCGGTGCCGAGTGAGCCGAAGCAGAGGCCGGCCGCGGTGGCGGAACCCGAACCGCTCGACGACGCGCCCGACCACAAATCCGCATTCCACGGATTTTTCGGCGGGTCGATCTTCGGATGATGATCGGCGTAAGCACCTTCGGTCTGCTGCAGCTTGCCGAGGATGATCGCGCCCGCGTCCTTCAGCCGTGCGACGACCGTGGCATCCTCATTCGGACGGAAGTCGCTGTGGATGGTCATGCCGTGCGCGGCCGGCGCACCCTTGACCCAGCAAAGGTCCTTGATCGCAACCGGCACGCCGTGCAACGGCCCCTTCAGCTTTCCAGACGCGATTTCCTTTTCCGCAACGGCCGCTTCCGCAAGCGCGGAATCAGCCATGACATAGGCGTAACTCTTGAGCTTCGAATCGAGCCGCTCAATCCGTTCAAGCATCGCCTTCGTCACTTCGACGGGCGACAGCTTCTTCGCCTGTATCTGCTGCCCAACCTCAACCAGCCCGAGATAACCAATATCTGTCGTCGGCATCGCCTTTCGCTCCTCGCTCGTCGCTTCCCAGGCGCATCAGGCCGATCGTCGCGTACGCGCCATCGGCCTGGCGACACGCATGTTTCGCCAGTTTCTTGTGTGGCAAAAGAAAAAAGCCACCCGCCCCTCCGGAATGAGGTGACGAATGGCTCAAATGCCGCTGCTATGGTCTATCGCATGGGCTCAAGATCGAACGGAGCAGTCGCTGCAGGGATCAGGACGTCATCGGCCTGACCGAAGCAGATTAAGGTTCGACAGTAAGCCCGGTAGTCAAAAAGTCTAGGTTCGTGCCTAGCGCATTGTCAACGAGGGAGGTTGCACAAATTTCGCAAGCGTCATGCGCAGTAAATCGGCAAGACCTCTTGCACCGGTATCGGCGATGATGATTTCCTCAAGGCTCCGCCCCTTCGAAAGCCATCAATGACAAAGCCGTCGGTTCCAGTTGGCATCATATGTTCGCAGTCCGGGCCCTATCAGGCCATGGGGCGCGAGATATTGAAGAGCGCCCTGATGGCGGTCGACGAGATCAACGATCACCCTGACTTTGATTTCTCGCTCACTGCGCATGTCCGCGATCCCCGCGGAGTCATTTTGGAATACCACACGGTTTGCGACGATCTCATTCGCAACGCCGGAGTCGAGCATATCATCGGCTGCTACACATCCGCCTCGCGCAAGCAAGTGCTGCCGATCGTCGAGCGCACCGATCGCCTGCTCTGGTATCCCGCGCGTTACGAAGGGTTCGAATGTTCAGACAATGTCATCTACGTCGGCGCATCGCCCAATCATAATGTCCTGCCGCTCGTGCGGTACGTGCTCGACAATTTGTCAAGGCACATCTTCTGCGTCGGATCCAACTATGTCTGGACGTGGGAGACCAATCGCGTCACCCGCGAGCTGGTGACGGCGGCGCAGGGAAGCATCCTTGCCGAACGGCTGCTCGAGCTGGGCGAAAGCGCAGTCGGGCACATCGTCGACGAAATCGTCCGCCGCAAGCCGCCCGTCGTCTTCAATACGCTCGTCGGCAGTTCGAGCTACGATTTCATCCGCGCCTTTCATGCCGCCACCACGGCTGCAGGTCTCGACATTCCGATGCTGAGTTGCAGCCTCTGCGAACCGGAGCTCAAGATCGTCGGACCCGCATCCGCCGGATGCATCACATCGTCAGCCTATTTCGAGAGCATCCGCCTGCCCGAGAACCTTGCTTTCGTGCAGCGCTGGAAGGCGCGTCATGGCGAGGCGAGCAGCCCATCCGTCGATGGACAATCCGCCTATGTCGCGGTGTATCTGCTGGCGCGTGCGCTGCATCGGGCCGGGACGTCCAACATTGGTGAAGTGCGGCGCGCGGCCGCCGGGTATCGCTACAATTCGCCGCAGGGACCGGTCTGGATCGATGGTGCCAATAACCATTGCGTCCTTACGCCACGCCTGGCCGTATCGAATGCGCAGGGACAGTTCGACATCTTCTGGGAGTCCGACGCGCCGGTTAAGCCGGATCCCTACCTGACACAGCTCGACGTCGCCGTCGGCCCCGTGCGTGAGAAGTCAAGGGACGGATCGTCGCCGAGTGCACTCCACTTGCGGGTCGTGAAATGAGCAAACCATCTTCATTTTCCCTCCGCGGCCGCAAGGCCCTCGTCGCCATCAAGGACGAGCGTGACCTGTCGATCGTCAGGCGCCAGTTCGAACGTCTGGGAATCGACGTCCTCACATGGGAGCAAGGAAGCGCTCTCGGGTGCCATCCGGATGTCACGCTGATCGACGATGAATTCCTGCCGCTCACCTCGCCGGCGCAGCGGGCCTTGCTTGGACGATGTCCCGTCATCGCCCTTTTGGGCACGGAGACCCCAAGCCGGCTGAAGCTGGTGCTGGAACTCGATCCGGCGTCGTTTCTGGTCAAGCCGCTGCGCTCCGCGGGCATCTATGCGGCGCTGGTGATGGCCTTCGAGCGGGCCGAGCGCACCAGCGAGCTAAAGCAGCAAGTCCTCAAGCTGGAAGAACGTCTTCGCTCGCGCCGTGTCGTATTGGCTGCCGTCCTGCAAGTGATGCATACGCACTCTGTTGCCGAACCTGCCGCTTTTGCACTGATCCGGCGAGCTGCCATGGAGCAGCGCAAAACAATCGAGCAGATGTCGGCTGAGATCGCCGCGAACGGAAGCCTGCCCCGCGCGACCGGATAGATTTTAAACCTATTCGTTCGACTTGGTGGAAATTTCCGTGCCGGCGACCAGCGTTACCTCGCCGTCAATGATGGGTTTGGCTACGCCGAAGAAGCGGAGGACGGCTTCGGAGTTGTTATGCCGATCCATCGCCGCGCGATCGACGTAGCGTTCGTAGGTCGTGAACACGCACGGATCCGTCGTGTCCTGCGATATGTGATAGCCGACAGTCGTCGTTTCGTTCGCTCGAACGCTCGCTGCGACTTCGAGCAGCGCCTGACGCATGGCGGCCTCATGGCCCTTCTTGGCCCGGATGATCGCGGTGATGGTCAACATCTCGCCCTCCTTGATTCGCCTAACCATTCAAGCCGTCGCGCCGCTCCTGCGCGTAACGCACCAGCGCGGCGAAGCGGTAGATGCCGTGGACGAACTTGCCATAGGGCATGGTGATGAACAGCGCGAACACGGCGCCGAGGTGCAGCGCGAGCAGCGGTCCCATGGCCGGCGTCGCACGCAACACCAGCAGCGCCATTCCGGTGACGCCCGTCAGGAACAGCATGGCGATGAAGCCGACATCCATACCATAGCTGGTATCATCGAGCAGCGCGGGATCGCGCTGGGCTTTCGCGAGCAACAACCCGATCGGCCCGACGATCAGACCGATGCCGCCGAGCGAGCCGAGCACGACCGGCAGGTCCCACCACGCATAGGGCGCCTCACGTCCCAGGAGGTAGTGATAGAGCGTGGCAACCGACGTCGCCGCGAAGCAGAGCAGAAAGCCGTAGAAGGTGAGATGGTGATAGAGCTTGCGCCGGTCGGTCGGCCGATCATCCTCATTGTAGCAGCCGACCCCGCCGCCATGGAGATAGCGCAGCTCGCCGGCATCGCGGATCGCCTGGAAGATCGAGCCGCCATCGGCGCGGCCACTGATCGGCTCGCCAATGTCGCGCCAGAACGCGCGCACGCTCATGATGAGGGCCAGGATGGCATAGAGGAAGGCCGCACCGAACAGTGCCGCCATCGCATTGTGCGGCATCAGTCTGTAGAAGGCGCCGGGGCCGGTGTGGACGCCGAAGAGCAGCGTCGGATCGTTGAACGCGGCAAAGCCGAGAATGAAAGCGGCCATGCTGAACGCGGCAATCAGGCTGATGACGAGCCCGTTGCGTGCGAACATACCGGACAGCGCGCGCGGCCAGGCGTAGGCGGCATAGGATTCGGCGCGCGCCACCGCCAGCGTCTTCGGCACATTGACGTTGAATTCGTGCGGCGGCGAGAACTGGCAGTCGACGTAGCAGGCGCCGCAGGCATGGCAGAGATTGGCGAGATAGTTGAGGTCGCCGTCGGAGAACGAGCGGCGCATCTCCATCGCGGGGAATACCGCGCACAATCCCTCGCAATAGCGACACGAATTGCAGACCGTCATCAGACGATCGGCTTCCTGCAATGTCCTAGTTCCGTGCATTCTTTGCCGCTTCCCGTCCTGCGATCCGGCCGAACACGCTGCCGATGGTCATGCCGATGCCGGCGGCATAGCCGCGTCCCAGCACATTGCCGGCCATGATCTCGCCGGCCGCGAACATGTTGGCGGAAGGTTTTCCATCCTTCATCAGCATCCGCGCCTGCCTGTTCACGCGCGTGCCGAGATAGGTGAAGGTGATGCCGGGCCGCACCGGATAGGCGAGATAGGGCGGCGTCTCGATCCGGCGCGCCCAATGCGTCTTCGGCGGCGTGATGCCTTCGGTGCGGCAATCATCGAGGATGGTGTGATCGAAGGTGCCGGGCCGCACCGCGGCATTGAACTCGGTGATGGTCTTTTCCAGCGCCGTTGGATCAAGCTCGAGCTTGCCGGCAAGCTCAGCGATCGTGGCGCCGGCGATCGGCGGGAACAGCGTCGGCATGAAGCTGGTCACGACGGTTGAATCGAAAATGATATGGGCGATCTGGTCGGGCTGCGCGGCGACCAGCCGGCCCCAGATCGCATAGCGCTTCGGCCAGATGTCCTCGCCCTCGTCGTAGAAGCGCTCCGCATGCTTGTTGACGACAATGCCGAACACGACGGAGTCATGTCGTGTGATGATGCCGCCGTCGAATTTCGGCGCGCGGGCGTCGATCGCCACGGCGTGGCACTGGGTGGGATCGCCGACCTCCTGCACGCCTTTGGCCAGCAGCATCTTCAGGATCGAGCCGCGATTATAGGGCGTGCCGCGAATCAGGAAATTGTCGGCGGCCTCGCCCCAATATTCCTTCAGCCATTCGATATTCGCTTCGAAACCGCCGGCGGCCGCAACCAGCGCCGCGGCGCGCATCTCGGTCGCGCCGTCGATCGGCTGCTTCAGCTCGGCCGAGAGGAACATGCCGTCTTCGATCCTGAGATCGACGACTTCGGCGTCGTAGCGGATCTCGACGCCGAGCCGTTCCGCCGTAAGATAGAGCGCGTTCAGCATCGCACGGCCGCCGCCGAGGAAGAATGAATTGGTGCGGCCGAGGCTGAGCGTGCCGCCGAGCGAGGGCTGCCAGCGCACGCCCTGTTCCACGATCCAGTTCAGGATGTCCTTGGACTCGTGGATCATGAACCTGGCAAGTTCCTCGTCGGTCTGGCCGCCGGTCACGAGCAGCAGGTCTTTCCAGAACTCCTCCTCGGTATAGGGGCCGGTAAGGATCTCGGTCGCCGCGTCATGGGCGCAGCGCATGTTGCGTGTGTGGCGGGTATTGCCGCCGCGGTAGAATTTTGGCGCCCCCTCGAGCACCAGCACGGAGGCGCCGGCACGCCGCGCACTGATCGCCGCGCACAGGGCCGCATTGCCGCCACCGATCACCAGCACGTCGTATTTGCTGTTCATTCCTCTGCCCAACCGAGAAAGGCCATTTTCGGCGCTTTCCGGGATGCCTGCACCATTGTCCTTTTTGTATACAAAGATATATATAAGCGCCGCAAGCGCCGTCTTTGCATGGGATTAATGCGCCTGCGACCGGAGGCAGGATGGCAAAGCGGCCGAACAAGGCGATCGGATCGATTTCGCGCGGCTCCGGCGTTCAGCTCGGGGAAGCCGTGTTCCGCTCATTGTGCGAGGCGCTGAAGGCGGGAGCCTATCGGGCCGGAGACCGGCTGCGGGAAGAGGAAGTTGCGCAGCGGCTGAAGGTCAGCCGCACCCCGGTGCGCGAGGCGCTGGGCCGGCTTGCGGAGCGCGGCTTCGTGGCGCCGGCGGGCGGCCGCGGGCTGATCGTCCGCAGCCTCGATGTCGGCGAAGTGCTCGAGCTCTATACCATGCGCGAGATCCTGGAAGGCGCGGCCGCCCGGCTTGCCGCCGAACACGCCTCACGGCCCGAGATCGATGCCCTGACGGATATCGAGCAGGCCTTTGCGGAACACCCCGACGATCCCACGGAGATGGCAGAGCTCAACCGCGCCTTCCATGAAGCGATCTGCCGCGCTGCCCGCAATCGCTATCTCGATGGTGCCTCCAGGGAGCTGCAGGACTGGATTGCGCTGCTCGGCCCCACCACCTTCTCCGTGACCGGCCGCCCCTCGACCAGCCGTAGGGAACATCGGGCCATCATCAGCGCGATTGCCGCCCGCGACGGCGACAAGGCGGAGAAATTGGCGCGCGCCCATATCAGGGAAGCGCTGCGCTGCCGCTTGAAACTTCTGCAGAAGCAGTAGCGAACGCTCCGCGCTATTTCCTTGCCCGCCGCGGCGAGCGCGCCGTCCCCTCGAGCGGCGGAGCAACGCGATCCAGGAGTTCAGTCGGTCCGCCAAGCGACCGCGTCAGCCGTGCCGCCGCTTGCGACAGCAGCGATGACATCGTCTTGATGCTGTCCTTGGTGAAGCGCGGCTTGGGGCCGGACAGCGACAGCGCGCCGACGAGCTTCCCGTTCGGTCCGAACACCGGACAGGCAATGCCGGCACAGTCCGGGTCGCGCTCGCCGAACGAAACCGCAATCGCGCCCCTCCTGATACGATCATAGGCCTCGCCGTTCTCGCCATCGAACGCCAGGATGACTCGTCCCGCGGCGCCGCGGTCGAGCGGCAGCAGCATGCCGGCCTCGACGCGGTCGAGCGTCGAATGCTGGGAATCGATGCGAAAGACGCACAGGCGGCGCTTGCCGTCATGCCGAACGTGGAACGACGGACTTTCCGTGCCCGCGGCCACCAGTTGCCTCAGGACCGGCATCACCTGGTCATGCAGATTGTTGGCGCGCTGATAGATCGCGCCCAATCGGAACGGCGTCGGCCCGAGATGGTAGCGGCCCTCGGGGAGCTGCACGAGATAGCCGAATTCCTGCAGCGAGGTCATCAGCCGCAGCAGCGTGCTTTTGTACATCCCGGTATGCCGGGAGAGCTCGGCGAGGCTCATCGGCTCTGGTTTTTCCTCGAACGCCCCCAGGATGGTGAGCGCACGGTCGACGGCGGCGACGCCGGGCGAACGCATGGTGTCTCGTATCTCCTATTTGGAGAAGCCGGCCGGATCGATCAGTTTGGCGATGACGGGAAAGTACGCATCGCCCATCCCCTTGTCGATCGTCTCCTCGAAAATGCTGCGCATGAGCGCCGCGCCCCGCAGGTTCAGGCCGGCCTGCCCTCCCAGCTCCAGCGCATAGGTCAGGTCCTTCAGCGCATATTCGGTCGAGAACGCGCGCAGCGGAAATTCCTTCGCAACGATCGCCTTCATGCCGTGGTTGCGGAGCGCAAAACTGTCCGCCGATCCTTTGGACAGGGTTTCCAGCAGCAGTCTTGGTTCGACGCCGCTGTGGCTCGCAATCGCAACAGCTTCCGCCAATGCATTGACTGTCTCGAACAACACCATGTTGTTCAGGATCTTCGTCACCTGTCCGGCGCCGGTGCCGCCGCAGAGCGTGACGTCGGTGGCGAAATGGCGGATCAGCGGCTCGACCTTGGCAAACGCATCGGCCGTCGCGCCGACCATCACGCTGAGCGTACCCTCCTGCGCCGCCTGGCGGGTGCGCGCGATCGGCGCGTCGATCCACAGCGCACCCTTTTCCGCCAGCCGCCGCGCAAACTCGCGGGTCATGCCGACCTCGGAGGTACCGAGGTCGATCACGGTCTGACCGCTTCGGATCGACTGCGCGATGCCGCCCTCGAAGGCCGATGACACATGGTTTGCGCTCGGCAGGCAGGTGAAGGTGACCTCGCTGCCGCTGACGACATCAGCAACCGATCCGGCGGCCGCGGCGCCATCGGCGACGATCCGCGCCAGCGGCTCCGCCGCAAGGTCGAACGCCAGCACTTTCCGTCCGCTTTTGCGCACCAGATTGCGGCAGATCGGCTCGCCCATGACGCCAAGACCGATGAAACCGATTGTCCCTGTCATGCAGGCATTCTCCTCACACTTTGGGGCGGCGACCGATGCGAACGCCTGCCCGTCTCGATAGCTTCACTTGACCAGCGGACAGCCGCCTTCGTTCATGGGCCGGAACACTTCTTCGCCGGGCCTGGAGCTGACGATCCTGTAATAATCGTATTTGTACTTGGATTCTTCCGGCTTCTTCACCTGCACCAGATACATGGTGTGCAGCACGCGTCCATCAGGGCGGACCGCGACATCCTTGTTGTACATGTCGTTGACCTTCATCTCGTGCATCTTGGCGGCAACGGCGGCCGTATCGGTCGTGCCGGCCGCCTTGACCGCGGCGAGATAGTGGTGGACGCCGCTATAGACGCCGGCCTGAACCATGCTCGCGACCTTGCCGTCCATCAACGCCGCATAGCGCTTCGACCAGGCGCGGGTTTCCTCATTGAGGTCCCAGTAAAACGAGGTCGTCACCTGCAGGCCTTGCGTCGCCTTCAGCCCGAGCGAGTTGACGTCGGTAATGAACACAAGGAGACCGGCCAGCTTCTGCCCGCCCTCGACGATGCCGAACTCGCCGGCCTGCTTGATCGCGGTCTGCACGTCCGCGCCCGAGGTCGCGAGCCCGACGACATCGGCCTTGGAGCCTTGCGCCTGCAGCAGGAACGAGGCGAAGTCCGCGGTGCCCAGCGGGTGTGCGGCCGAACCGATCACCTTGCCGCCGGCGGCCTCGATGAACTTGGTGGCGTCACGCTGCAACGCATGGCCGAACGCATAGTCGGCCGTGACGAAGTACCAGGTCTTGCCGCCGGCACGCGTGATCGCATCGCTGGTCAGCTTCGACAGCGCATAGGTGTCGTAGTTGAAGTGAAAGCTGATCGGCGAGCAGGATTTTCCGGTGAAGTCGGACGAGCCGGGCCCACTGATGACGAAGATCTTGTTCTTCTGCCGCGCGATTTCCAGGATGGCAAAGCCCGCGGAGGATGCGGCGCCATCGGCGATCATATCGACGCCTTCGTTGTCGAACCATTTGCGTGCGGTGGCAGAGGCAATGTCCGGCTTGTTCTGGTGATCGGCGGTGATGATCTCGATCTTCTTGCCGAGAATTTCGTTGCCGAAATCCTCCGCCGCGAGCTTCGCCGCGGCGATCGAGCCGCGGCCGCCATTGTCGGCGAACACACCGGATTGGTCGTTGAGCACGCCGATCCGAATGACGTTATCGGCTGCCGACGCGACGCTCACCTGCGCGGCCAGCACGGCCACAATCGTCCAACACAACTTCATCAATACGCTCCCTACCTAACTCAAGTATTCCGCCTGCTCAGGATGTCCTGCAGTACTGGAGCGATATAGGCGCGGAACTGCGCTGGATTCTCGCTCATCGGGAAATGGCCAAGCCGCTCCATGATCGTGGCCTTGGCGCCTGGAATGCTTGCGGCAGTACGTAGCGTGTCCTCCGGCGTGCAGGAGAAATCGTATTCGCCGGTCAAGAGATAGAGCGGGCACTGGCGCACATCGATCTGGCCGACGCGGCCGCGCAGATCGCCGTCGACCCGGTAGAAATAGAGATCGCCCTTGAAGATACCGGGACCGCCCTGCTTGTAGCCCCAAATGGTCTCGTCGCGCGCGACCTGCGGACCGTTCGGCGCGATCAGGCCGGAGACCAGCGCGGCGCAGACTTCGCCGCCATGGACATCGGGCCGGTTCAGCCAGGCCGTGTCGTACCAGGGTTGCTGGAAGTCGGCGGCCTCGAGTCCGATCAGCGCGCGGAACTCGCTGGCATGCGATATCGCAAGATTGAGGACGATACGTCCCCCGATCGAGCAGCCCATCACGACAGGCCGATCGAGCCTCAAGGCGCTGCAAAAGGCGCGGATGGTGGCCGTGTAGGTCGCGGTCGTCAGCCTGTATTCGTTGCCATATCGGCTGTCCGGCGGATTCGACTTGCCGTGCCAGGGCATGTCGAACGCGATGATGCGGAATTGCTTCGTGAACTCTTCGTCGATGAGCAAATGGCGCCACTGCCGCGCATCGGAGCCGGCGGTGTGCAGGCAGACCAGGGGAATGCCGGTGCCATTTTCCTCGAAATAGATGCGGTTGATCTCGCCATCGATCTCGACATGGACGTAGCGTCCAACGATCGGTTCGACAAAGCCACTCATGACGCGCCCACCAAACCGCCGCCACGCGGCAACGCCAGGAGATCCTTGAAGTACTGCAGGTGCGACATGAAGGGATGCAGATCGCCTTCCAGCGTCGCCTCCCCGCGCTTGGTGAGCGCGAGCAGATCGTGCCAGCCCGGCGGCGGCATCGCCTGCCAATAGGCGCGATATGCGGCCGGCGTCGCGCGATAGGCGAAACGCCAGGACCGCATCAGCACCGGTGCGGGAGTCATATCGAGAATTTGCCCGCCGCAAATGGTCACATGAAAGGGCTGCACCGTGGGTCCGAGCAGACACTCCACATCAAGCAGCCGGCCGCGGCTGATCAGCTCCTCATCGCGCGACAGCAATTCCGGAATGGTCTTGAACGCTTCGACCACCTGATTGTCGAACGCGCCAGATGGCCGGTCGGTCGATGCCGCATCAGGGTTCACGCTCGATTCCTCCAACCCATCGTTCTGTGCAGCAGAACGATGTTCTATTTTGTCGTTGTCCTTTTACACTTGGTTTCCCAGTGAACTCAAGGGGGATCGGCGACATCTGGTGATTGGTAGTCGAGCGAGCTCCATAGGTATTTCCTCCGCGCGACCCGAGGGGGCGCAGGTATGACCACAATGACGGTCGATATGATCTGGGATGGGCAACGTGCCGAGGAAATTCTCGGTACTGGAGCAGCGGATCTCATCGCGGTCGGCCGCGGGGAAACGTCGAACGTAGCGCGTGGATCGTAGCCGGCGCCAAAGCAGATTTCGATCGAGGCTGCCCGAGCGCTCAATGCACGCGAGCAGCGGCCGTCTTGAACGGTAAAGTCACCGACGTTGCGGCGTCTCGTCGCCCTGTTGTGAGCTGGCCTCATCGGCCGCCGGGAATATGGCGTCGTATATCGCGCGCGCCTCTCGAATAAGCCGAGCCCGCTCGAGCTCAGCCTTTGGAACAAATCGAACGACTTCACCCATATGCGGCTCCAGGCAAAATTTAGGCAATCCCCCGTCAGATGACGGCTGTCATTTCAAGTAAATTGTGAGGCCTCTCCGAATCCGCATCCCATAGTCCCGATGTGGGAATAAAAAGATCGTGAAAGCACGTGAGAAAAGGGAACCGAAAGTCCGTGACCACCTCACGCCGTATCGCCTGCGGCAATCGATATAGGATGATCAGGCACGCGCCGCGTGCTCGCCGATCAACTATCAACATCAGGGAGAGATCCATGACAGATGCAACCGAAGGCGCGAGGGCGCGGGTCGAGATGAAACTGGAGATCGTCGTCATTCCCGTTTCGGATGTCGACCGCGCGAAGCAGTTCTACGCGAACCTTGGCTGGAGGCTCGATGCCGACTTCGCCGCTGGTGATTGGCGCGTGATCCAGTTCACGCCGGCCGGCTCGCCCTCCTCGGTCATCTTCGGCAAGAATGTCACCGCGGCGGCGCCCGGCTCCGCGCAAGGCCTGTACCTCGTCGTCCCCGACATCGAGGCCGCCCGCAACGATCTGCTCGGTCGCGGCATCAAGGTCAGCGAGGCCTTCCACGGCGGCGGCGACGTGCACACTGGCAGTGACGAACCCTATTTGTTTGGCCGGCTGCGGGTCAGCGGCCGCGATCCCGAGCGTGGCAGCTACCAGTCGTTTGCCTCCTTCAGCGATCCTGACGGCAACGGCTGGCTGCTCCAGGAGATCACCGCGCGCTTGCCGGGACGCGTGGACACGGTCGGCACGACATTCAACTCATCGACCGAACTCGCGAGCGCACTCCGGCGCGCGGCGGCCGCGCACGGCGAGCACGAGAAGCGGAACGGCGGCCAGCACGACGCGAACTGGCCTGACTGGTACGCCGAGTACATCGTCAATGAACAGGCCGGCAAACCGCTGCCGTCATAGCGGCGACGTTGCCGCGTCGGCCAATCGCCGCTCCATCAACCGGAGCGGCGACTGGACGCGGAGTGGCTGCGCTGCCCCTCAGGCCCGCTGCGGCATCGCCACGGGCAACTCGTGCTGCACGACGGGCTCGTCCGCAGCGATATCTTCCCGATAGGTCTCGGCCCGATCCAGATCGCGATCACCGTACATAGCGACAGGAACACCGCGTAGCAGGCGACCGGCCACCAACTGCCGTAGGCGGCGACCAGCGCCGTTGCGACGAACGGCGCCGGCCCGCCCGCGAGCAGCGAGCCGAGTTCGCGTGCAAATGCGAATCCGGCAAAGCGCCGCTGCGGCGGGAAGAGCTCGGCGAAGTAAGCAGCCTGCGGTCCGAACATCGCGGCCGTCACCACGGCCCTCGCCAGGATGAAGGCCACCGCGATCCAGATCCATTCCTTGGTCCCGACCATCCAGAAGAACGGGAAAGCCAGCGCCACGCCTGCGAGCGCACCAAACAGATAGACCGGCCGCCGTCCGATGCGATCCGACAGCGCCGCGAAGCCAAGAATCGCGAACAGTTCGATGGTGAATGCGAGCATCAGCGCGCTTAGCGCATCCGATTTCGGTACGCCCACCGTGGTGATGACGTAGCTGAGCCCGAACACCGGGAAGAAATAGCCGAGCCCGTTCTCGGCCATCCGCGCGCCCAGCACGACCATGAAGTTGCGCGGATGCTGGCGCAGCGCCTCCATGGCCGGATTGCGCTCGACCTTGCCGCGCGCAACGACGGCTTCGGTAAAGACGGGCGTTTCCGTCACGCGCAAGCGCACGAAGATACCAACCAGGATCAACAGGAAGCTCGCCAGGAACGGCAGGCGCCAGCCCCAGCTCAACATCGCCTCGCGCGGCAGCATGGTCACGAGGGCAAAGGCGCCGGCGGCAAGCAGATTGCCGACCGACACACCAAGTGGCGCGAAGCCGCCCCAGAAACCGCGATGGCGGGCCGGCGCATTCTCCACGAGATAGATCACCGCACCGCCATATTCGGCGCCGGCGCCGAGGCCCTGCACCACGCGCATTGCGACCAGCAGCAGGGGTGCCCAGATCCCGATCTGCGCATAGGTCGGCAACAGGCCGATCGCGGTGGTGCCGATGCCGATCATCAACAGCGTCGCAACCAGCACCGGCTTGCGGCCATAGCGATCGCCCATGATGCCGAACAGGATGCCGCCCAATGGGCGCACCACGAAACCGACGCCGAAGGTCAGGAACGCCAGCAGCGTTCCGACGACAGGATCGCTCTTGGGAAAGAACAGCTCGCCGAATACCAGGGCAGCCGCGGTGCCATAGAGGAAGAAGTCATACCATTCGAGCGCGGAGCCGACGCTCGCAGCAAGGATCACACGTAAACGCGATTGGCCGGCGGCGCCGGCCTTGAGCTCGGTCATTGGTTTCCATCCCTGTTGTTTGTTTATTGGTCGTCGCAAACACGAAGCCCGCGGGTGTTGCTCCCCGCGGGCTTCGTCGGAATTCTTTTAGGCGGCGCGCGTGAAGTAGGTCTTTTTCGACGCGGACTGCGTTTCGTAGATCGAGCCTTGGCGCTTGGGCGGCGGCAACGGCATCCGCACCGGAACGCGGGTCATGCGCGGCGCAACCACCGAGCCGCCGGCGAGCAGGCGGCTGTCGAACTCGGCGAGATCCTTCACGCCCGCCAGCGGCCAGGCATCGCTTGCCGCGACTTCATAGAGCAGAAGGTTGCGCGGGCGGTTCGACGTGTTGGTCGCCGAGCCGTGCAGCGCGCGCACGTGATGGAACGACATGCTGCCGGCCTTACCGATGCAGGGCACCGCACGCTTGATCTCGTCCTGAATCAGGTCGGGATCGATCAGGCCGGCGAAGCAGCCATCCTCGCCGTGATGATTCCACATGGTGTCGCCGACATGCGATCCCGGTGTCACCAGCATGGGACCATTCTCCAGGTCGCAATCGTCGAGCAGCACGCCGATCGCAAGGATGTCGTCATTGGTGTGGGGATAGAACGCCCAGTCCTGGTGCCACTCGACTGGCGAGCCGTACTGCGCGGACTTCATGTTGAGCTTGGAGCCATGCAGGCGCAGGCCGGGTCCGATCAGCTTGGTAAGGATGGAGATGACAGGCTCGCTGCGCACGATCTGATCGAAGATCGCGTGCACCTTGTGCGGCGCCTTGATGCGGCGGACCCTCGGGTTCTCCTGGGTGTGGCCGGGTTCGAGGTCATAGACGTCGGTATGCTCGGTCACATCAGCCGCGCCGGCAACCAGTTCGGCCAGCACGTCGCGGACCCGCGCCAGAGTATCGTTGTCGAGCACATCAGGGACGACGATCACCCCGTCGCGCCGGTAGGCCTGGACCACTTCGGCTGAAATCATACGGCGGTTCCTCCTTTTGTTATGCTAGCGCTATCATGTCCGAATGTTAGCGCTATCATGGGGAATGCTAGCGCTGTCACTATGGATGCGCAATCCGGAATCGTGCAGATTTCACCACCACCATGGGTTCCGAATTGACTGAGACCAACACCAGTTCAGACGAGGTCGCCCCGACGCTGTCGGCAGTGGCCAAACGCGCCGGCGTTTCATCGATCACCGTGAGCCGGGTGGTCCGGCTGCCGGACTTGGTTGCGCCGGAGACGCGCGCCAGGGTCGAGAAGGCGATGCGGGAACTCGGCTACGTGCCCAACCTGGTCGCCGGAGCGCTGGCGAGCGCGAAGACCAATTCGGTCGGCGTGCTGGTGCCGACGATCGCGAACTCGATCTTTGCCGACACTGTGCAGGGCCTGTCCGACAAGCTCGAGCCGCTCGGCTATTCGGTGATCCTCGCGCAGTCACGCTACGACGCCGCGCGCGAGGACCGCATGCTCGCGGCGCTGCTGTCGCGGCGGCCGGAAGCGATCATCATGGTCGGCTCGCCCGCGACCGAGGACGGCAAGCGCCTGCTGCGTCACGCGCGCATTCCGATCGTCGAGACCTGGGAGCTGCCGATCGATCCGATCGACGCCGTTGCGGGTTTCGACAATTACCAAGCCGGCGTCGCCGTCGCGCGCCACTTCATCGAGCACGGCCGTCAGCATCTCGCCTTCATCGGCGGCGACGACCCGCGCGGAACGCGGCGATGGCTCGGCTTCCAAGACCACGCGCTGGCGTGCGGGTTGCAACCGCCGCGGCGGCTGATCCTCGAACGCAACGCGTCCGGCAGCGTCGCCGCGCATGCGAATTTGCCCGGCGTCGATGCCGTGTTCGCGGCCAACGACGCCCATGCCATCGGCTTCATGGCCGGCCTGCGCAAGGCCGGACTGCTCCGCGACGGCCCGGCCGCGGCGCAGCCGGTCGCCGTTGTCGGCCTCGGCGATCTCGAGATGGGACGGCTGATCTCGCCGAGTCTCAGCACCATCAGCGTCCATGGCGATGCGATCGGCCGCACCGCCGCGACACTGACGCTCGAGCGCGGCGGCGAGCGCCGGATCGATCTCGGCTTCGAACTGGTGCTGCGCGACAGCGGCTAGCGCCGCGCGGCCGATGATTAGTTCCTATTATTTCGAAGCGCTCTCAGCCCAGCGCGTCATCAGCGTGTTCGACGGCAAGGACTCGTCGACCAGTTTCTTCGCGGTCTCGACGCCCGCCACCGGAAGCTTCGCAGGATCGAGCAATCCGATCTGCACCAGCACCGAGGCCTGATCCCAATAGATATGCTCATTGTAGAGCTTGTCGCCGCGGAAACGGACGATCGCGACCAGCGGGATCTCCACATATTTGCCCGTAGGGGGAATGCCGGGCAGCATCCAGTCGATCTCGATGTCGTGGGTGAAGCAGAACAGCATCTCGTCCACGATGCGGTCGGCGCCGATGGTGCGCGAGATCGGCACCAGCTTGGTGTCCTGCGGCGTCTTCGGGATGAAGTGGTTCTTGTAGAAGCGGAGCAGGTCGCGATAGCCGACGCCGCCGGTCATGGTCGGGATGTGGTTGACATAGGGCTCGGCCACCATTGTCTTCATGGTCTCTTCGGCCGAGCGCGTCGCGAATTCGAGCTCGGTATGCTTGTCCCATAGTGCGGAAAGATCGTACTGGGGACCCAGCATCTTCCGGAACAACGCGATCGAACGCGTATGCGCCATCAGCGATGCTGGCTTGTCGAAGCTCGTCCGCTCCGGCGCAGCGAAGGCGTGATCGCAACCGGGATAGAGATAGAATTCGACGTCGGGACGCACCGCAAACGCAGCCTTGATCTGCTCGCGCGCCTCCGCCGGCGCAAAGCGGTCGAGCTCGGCAAAATGAAACACCATCGGTCCCTTGATGTTGCCGGCCTCGCCAAGATCGGCCTCGATGCCGACGCCGTAATAGCTGACGGCGCAATCGACATCGGTGCGCGCGGCGAGGAGATAGGCGAGCTTGCCGCCCAGACAGAAGCCGAGCGTGCCGACCCCGCCTTTGCATTCGGGACGCGCGCGCAGGACCTTCAGCGCATCGGCCGCATCCTTGATCGACTGGTCGACATCGAAGCGCTGGTAGTAGCCCATCGCCTTGCCGAAATCCGCCTCGCTGTAGCCGAGCTCGACGCCCGGCTCCATGCGCCAGAACAGATCCGGCGCGAGCACGACATAGCCTTCCTCAGCGTAGTAGTCCGCCACCGCGCGCATCGAGGCGTTGACGCCGAAGATTTCCTGCAGGAGCAGGATGCCGGGACCGGAGCCCGAAGCGGGCACGGAGAGATATCCCTTAAAGCCGCCGCCGCCGTCCTTTGCGGCGATGTCGATCCACTGTCCCGCCATCGTATCGATCTCCTCTCGTTTCTTTGTTTAGGCCCGGCGATGGCGCGATCGCGATGAAGACTTTGGAGCGCCCTGCTCGCGCAACGCATCGGCTGACAAACAAACCACTTCGGAAATCTGCATGAGCTGCCTGGACAGAGGACTGGTCTTGCGCCAGACCATACCGATGGTTCGCGAGGGTTGCGGGTCCTTGAAGCGGGCGACCGACACCGATGCAGAGCGCGTCTCCACCCCCACGGCCATTTCCGGGATCAAGGTGACGCCGATGCCGGCGCCGACCATCTGAACGAGGGTGGACAGCGAGCTCGCCTCCAGCACCTCGCGCGGCGGCGATGATTTCATGTTGCAGAACGACAGCGCCTGTTCGCGAAAGCAATGTCCCTCCTCCAGCAGGAGAAGCTTCATTTCGCGCAGCGCTTCGCTGCTCGGCACCGGCGTTCCCTCGTCCTCCCCCGGCCGCACCAGCAGGAAATTTTCCGTGAACAGCGCGACCTCGGTCAGCGAGGGCTCAGACACCGGCAGGGCGACAATGGCCGTGTCGAGCCGGCCTTCCGCCAGCTCCTTGATCAGCTTCGGCGTCACCGTCTCGCGGACGTGAATGTCGAGTTCGGGATGCATCTGCGTGAGGTTGCCGATCACCTTGGGCAGCAGATAGGGAGCAATCGTCGGGATCATGCCGATGCGCAGCCGGCCGACGAGCTGGTCCCGCGACGCCCGCGCAAAGTCGCCGAGTTCATCGACCGAGCGCAGGATTTCGCGGACCCGCTGAGCGAGCTCTTCGCCGAACTTCGTCAGCACGACCTGCCGGGCGCTGCGCTCGAGCAGGACGCCGCCGACCGCTTCTTCCAACTCCTTGATCTGCATCGACAGCGCTGGCTGCGTGATGGCGCATGCCTCCGCTGCGCGTCCGAAATGGCCGTGACGCGCCAGAGCGTCAAAATAACGAAGTTGTCGCAGGGTAAACTGGATCATCAGGAAAGCTTATCGCAACAATCACGAAAGTCAATTTCACCTTATGATATCGGTTGTTTAGAGTTGTTCCAGACCCCCACCAGAAACTGCCGCAGGAGGCGATGATGGATGACACTACGAAGTGCCCGTTTTCGGGTGCGACCCGCATAAATCAAAACAAAGACTGGTGGCCGAATCAGCTCGACCTCTCGGTTCTCCACCAGCACTCGAGCCTGTCCAATCCGATGGGCGAGGCGTTCGACTACGCCAAGGAATTCAAGAGCCTCGACCTGAATGCCGTGATCAAGGACCTTCGAGCCCTGATGACGGATTCGCAGGAGTGGTGGCCGGCCGACTTCGGCCATTACGGGCCGCTGTTCATCCGCATGGCGTGGCACAGCGCGGGCACCTACCGTATCCACGACGGCCGCGGCGGCGCCGGAGCCGGCCAGCAGCGTTTCGCGCCGCTGAATAGCTGGCCTGATAACGTGAACCTCGACAAGGCGCGCCGCCTGTTGTGGCCGATCAAGCAGAAATACGGCAGCAAGATCTCCTGGGCCGATCTGATGATCCTCACCGGTAACGTCGCGCTGGAGTCGATGGGTTTCAAGACCTTCGGTTTCGGCGGCGGACGCGCGGACACCTGGGAGCCTGAAGTCGACATCTACTGGGGTCCCGAAGGCAAGTGGCTGGCGGACGAGCGCTATAGCGGCGACCGCGACCTTCAGAATCCGCTCGCTGCCGTGCAGATGGGCCTGATCTACGTCAACCCGGAAGGGCCGAATGGCAATCCGGACCCGCTGGCGGCGGCTCGCGATATCAGAGAGACGTTCCACCGCATGGCGATGAACGATGAGGAAACGGTTGCGCTGATTGCCGGCGGTCACACCTTCGGCAAGACGCACGGTGCCGGCGATGCGACGCTGGTCGGCCCGGAGCCGGAAGCCGCCGACATCGAGCAGCAGGGCCTCGGCTGGGCGAGCAAGTATGGCTCGGGCAAGGGCGGTGACGCGATCGGCAGCGGCCTGGAAGTGATCTGGACCACGACGCCCACCAAGTGGAGCAGCAATTTCTTCTGGAACCTGTTCGGCTACGAATGGGAGCTGACCAAGAGCCCGGCCGGCGCGCATCAGTGGACGCCGAAAAACGGCGGAGGCGCCAACACGGTGCCGGATGCGCACGACGCCTCGAAGCGTCACGCGCCGTCCATGCTGACCACGGACCTCGCCCTGCGGGTCGATCCGGACTACGAGAAGATCTCGCGGCGGTTCTATGAGAACCCGGATCAGTTCGCGGATGCGTTTGCTCGCGCCTGGTTCAAGCTCACCCACCGCGACATGGGTCCGATCGTGCGTTACCTCGGCCCGCTCGTTCCGAAGGAAGAGCTGATCTGGCAGGATCATGTTCCCGCCGTCAATCATGAGCTGGTCAGCGAGCAGGACATCGCGGCGCTGAAGGCGAAGATCCTGGCATCCGGGCTGTCGGTTTCCGAGCTGATCTCGACGGCTTGGGCGTCGGCTTCGACGTTCCGCGGCTCCGACAAGCGCGGTGGCGCGAACGGCGCGCGCATTCGCCTTGCGCCGCAAAAGGACTGGGAGGTCAACGAGCCGGCTCAACTTACGAAGGTTCTGCAGAAGCTGGAAGGAATCCAGAAGGAGTTCAACGCTTCGCAGTCCGGCGGCAAGAAAGTCTCGCTTGCCGACCTGATCGTTCTCGGCGGCAGCGCGGCGATCGAGAAGGCCGCCAAGGACGGCGGCCTCGACGTGAAGGTGCCCTTCACGCCCGGTCGCACGGATGCTTCGCAGGAGCAGACCGACGTCGCATCCTTTGCGCCGCTCGAGCCGATCGCCGACGGCTTCCGCAACTATCAGCACGGCGCGCAGCACATCTCGCCCGAGGAGCTGCTGGTCGACAAGGCGCAGTTGCTGACGCTGACGGCGCCGGAGATGACGGCTCTCGTCGGCGGCCTGCGTGTCCTCGGCGCCAACACGGGCAAGTCCGGGCACGGCGTCTTGACCAAGCAGCCGGGCAAGCTGACGAACGACTTCTTCGTCAACCTGCTCGACATGAGCACGCAGTGGCAGGCGTCCGACAGCGCCGGACTGGTGTTCGAGGGCCGCGACCGCAAGACCAACGACGTCAAGTGGACCGGCACCCGCGCCGACCTGATCTTCGGTTCGCACTCGCAGCTCCGCGCGCTAGCGGAAGTCTATGCGAGCTCGGACGCGAAGGAGAAGTTCGTAAAGGACTTCGTGGCGGCCTGGACCAAGGTCATGAACCTCGACCGCTTCGACCTCGTGGCCTATTGAGACCCTGAAGGCTGTCGCAAGCCATAGACAAGAAATCAGGGCGGCGTTTCAACCCGAAACGCCGCCCTGAAAGTATCAAGCCTCCCACACGATACCCGCTTCCGTCACACCGCGTTCGGTCTGCTCCCGCCGAGAATCTGCGACGCATTGCCGTGTAGGATTGCGGCCGCGGTAGCCTCGGGAAGCTGCGCGATCGCCGGCAGCGCCTTGGCGCCGACGGGATCACCGATCTCGAACGGGAAGTCAGAGCCGAACACGATCTGCCCGGGACCGACGAGGTCGATCAGGTAGCGCAACGGCGCGGCATGGGCGACCACAGTGTCGTAGAAAATCTGCTTCAGATATGAACTCGGCGGCCGCGAGATGTTCTTGCGGCAATCGGGATTGGCCTCGTAGCGCGGCGCCTCATAGGCGAGATCGAGCCGTCCGGCGAGCATCGGCAGCGTTCCGCCGCCATGCGCCAACACAAGCTTCAATCCCGCATGGCGCTCGAACACACCGGCGAAGATGAGACGCGCTACGCACAACGCCGTCTCCGACGGCCAGCCGACCAGTTGCAGCATCGTGTACTGGCCGAACGCCGGGCGTTCGATGCCGGTGGTCGGATGCATGAACACGATCACGCCGCGCCGGGCGCATTCCGCAAACAATGGCTCGAAGGCCGGATCGTCGAGCGGCCGGCCTGCCGCCGAGGTCGGCAGCGCTACGCCGGTCAGTCCATCCTCGTCGAGCGCGCGGCTGATCTCGGCGACGGCATGCTCCGGCTCGGTCAATGCCGGCACCGCGAGACCGCCATGGCGCCGACCAGCCTCCTTTACGAAATCCGCGGTCTGCCGGTTCAGCCTGCGCGCGAATGCGCGATCGGCTCCCCAGCTCGCATGACTGACGATGCGCGGCGGTGGTGACACAAGTTGCAATGCGATGCCGCGCGCGGCAACACTCTGTGCGGCGCTTTCGATATCGAACAGGAGCGGATCGAGCGGCCCATAGCCGCCGAACCCGAAGCCCTCTTCCCTCGCCTCGATCCCGAATGCCTTCTCGCGCGCGAGCTCCGACAGGAACGCGCGCGTGAGCGCATGGGCGTGTACGTCGATGATCATTCGAACGGCTTGCGCGGATAGCGCACCGGCTTGGCCGCGATCTCCGCCGGATAAACCGGAACGGCAGTGCCGCCCTGAACCTGCGAGATCACCGCCGATGCCTTCTTGTCGACCCCGGTCTGATCGAACTGGACGTGGCCGAAGAAGGTCTCCACATCGAGCTGCAGCATGGCGTCGCGCACCTTCACCGGATCGAGCGAACCGGCCTTTTCGATCGCGAGCTGCAGCGCGAGCGCTCCCGCCGTGCCCGATGCCGTGATGTAGTTCGGCTTGGAGCCGCCGAACTCCTTCTCATATCCGCTGACATAGGCGGCAGCGTCGGCCACCAGCGGCCCCTTGTACTTGACCGCGGGATCCCAGATCTGCACGCCGATGAGGTCTTCCGAAGCCGGTCCAAGCGCGCTCAGGACGTCGGGAATGCCGACGGCGAAAGCAAAGCCGATGATCTTCGGGTTCACCTTCAAGGACTGCAGCGCCTTCACGAGCTGGATCGAATCCTGCACATAGCCGGTCAGGATCAGCACCTCGGGATTGGCGTCCTTCAGCGCGGTGGCGACGGACGACAGATCCACGGCGCCCTTCGGATACTTGCTGTTGTAGGCGATCTTGAAGCCAAGCGCCTCGGCCTTCTTCTGCGCGGCGCCCGCGAAGACGTTGGGGAATAGATCGTCGGGGCCGGCGATCGCGACCGTCGCCGGCGGCGTCGGCAGCTTCTTGATCATGTCCAGCATCGGATCGAGCGTGGTCGAGGCGAGCGGCGCGGGGCAGAAGATGAACTTGTAGCCGCGCTGATAGAGACTGTCGGCGGTGGCCATCGGCGTCATGGTGATGACCTTGTATTTCTCGCTGATCGCCGCCGTGGCGGTGGCGATGCCGGACGAATACGGCCCGAGGATGAAGTTGACATTGTCTTCCGTGATCAACTTCTCGGTCAGGCGCGCCGAACTCTGCGGCTTGCTTTCGTCGTCGTAATAGATGACCTGGACCTTGACCTTCTTGCCGGCGACATTGATGCCGCCCGCCTCGTTGACGAGCTTTTCCCAATAGGCATAGCCGTTCTTGAGAAGATTGCCTTCGCGCGAGAAGTTGCCGGTCAGGCTCACGGCCGCGCCGATCTTGACGACCTCCTGCGCCTGCGCGCCGCCGATCAGCAACAAACCGCTGGCAAGCGCGCCAGCCAGAAACGCAGATCTACTCATCCTCATCGCCTTCCCCCTTCAGTTCGCAGTTAGGTCGAACGGCCGGCGGTGCCGGGCGTGAACTGGCCATAGCCGGGCGAGCCGACGACCTTGCCGTCGCGCATCACCACGGTGCCGCGAACGATGCCGTAGGTCGCCGCGCCCTTGGTGCGCATGCCGACCCAGCTCGTATGCGCCGACTTCGACAGCATGTCCTCATGCCGGAATTCGCCTTCGCGGTTCATGTCGATAATGCTGAAGTCGGCGTCCGAGCCGACCTGGATCACGCCTTTCTTCGGATAGATTCCGAAGGTGCGCGCCGGCTTTTCGGCCGCCATGCGGGCCACCTGGTTGAGCGTCAGCCTTCCCTCGTTGACCGCGTTGATCATCAGCGGCACGAATTCCTGCGCCCCGGTCATGCCGAGCGGAACCGAGAACATGTCCTTCCAGCCCGGCTCGACGTCGTCGCGGGTATGCGGCGCGTGTTCCAGCACGATGAAATCGGCAACGCCGTTTTCGATCGCTTTCCAACCGTGCTCTGGCGCGTAGCCCCAGTTGTAGGTATAGGGCCCGACCTTCTCCATCTGCTCGCGGGTCATGAACAGCGTGCCGAGTTCGAGTTCCGCGGTAACGTCCTGGCCTAGCTCGAACTTGGCATGGCGAATCATCTCGTTGGCGCCGGGCGGCATCACGCCGAGATGCAGAACATGGAGCCTCACGCCGGCGATCCGCGCGTAATAGAGCGATGCGGCGAGACCGGCGACCATGCCATGGCCGTACATGTAGCCCTTGGCGAAGCTTTCCTGATAGGCCATCGCGTCGGTGCGGCCCTTGTCGATGTAGTCGCGGAAGGTCAGCCGCTTGCACCACTCCGGATCGTCGTGATGCACGGAGGCGACCAGGCCGACATCGCGGGTCGCCTCGTAGAGCTCGTAGAGGATGCCGTGGTCGAGCACGCCGAGCTCGGAGATATAGGGATAGACTTCCTTGATGTGACGGGTGTTGAAGATCTTGATGCCGATCGCGCCGGCCTTCGCCAGGGCCTCGACCGTGCGCGGATAGAGCCCACCGCCATAGAGCGCATAGTCGACATGCGCCTTCGGCGCGACCATTGCCTTCTTCTCCTCGAAATGCTCGAGGCTGGTCGGATGCGGCGTGTTGTTGGTCATGTCGATGCAGAACGTCACGCCACCGGCCGCCGCGGCCGCCGATCCGGTCTGGAAGTCTTCCTTGTAGGTGTGCCCCGGCTCGCGGAAATGGCAGTGCACGTGCCAGATGCCGGGCAGCACCTCCTGCCCGCGCGCGTCGATGCGCTTGGCGGCATCGGGGAACGGGCCGCCAATCGCGGCGATCTTGCCGTCCTTCACCGCGACGTCGGCGCGGTAGGACGACGTCGGCGACCAGATGGTGCCGTTTTCGATAACGAGATCGTAGGCTACGCTCACTAACTCCTCCAGCTTGATCTATTGCAGCCCGAGATAGGCCGCTCGGATGTCGTCGCGAAGCAGCAGCTCCGACGACGGGCCGTCGATGATGATGCGGCCGGTGTCGAGCACGTAGCCGCGCGCTGCGATCTCCAGCGCGAGGCCGACGTCTTGCTCGACCAGCAGGATGCTGATGCCGCGGTCGCGGTTGATGGTGCGGATCACGCCGGCGATGCGCTCGACGACAACAGGCGCGAGCCCGAGTGACATCTCGTCGATCAGCAGCATCCTTGGCCGCGCCGTCAGCGCGCGGCCGATCGCGCACATCTGCTGCTCGCCGCCGGAAAGAAGGCCCGACAGCCGGTTCTGCAGCCGCACCAGCTCCGGGAATAGCTCGAAGACGAAGTCGATATCTTCTGTCTTGTGCGAGGTATCAGGCGCGGCGCGCGAACCCAGCTCCAGGTTCTGTCGCACCGTCAGCCCCTGGAATAGGCGGCGTCCCTCCGGCACCATCGCAAGCCCGAGCCGCGCGCGCTCATAGGGCGGGACAGTGAGGATCGGCTGGCCGTCGAACGTGATCGAGCCCGATCGCGGCGACACCAGCCCGGTCAAGGTTCGCAGCAGCGTCGTCTTTCCGGCGCCGTTGGCGCCGACCAGCGCGACGATCTCTCCCTGCTGCAGCGTAAAGCCGACATCGACCAGGACCCGGCTGTCGCCATAGCTGACCGCGAGCTGTTCGACCGACAGCAGGCTCATGCGGCACTCCCTGTGCGGGTCTTTGCGAAGCGGGTGCCGAGATAGGCCTCGATCACGGCAGGCTCGTTGACCACGTCATGCGGCAGGCCTTCGGTCAGCTTGCGGCCGAAATTGAGCACCATGGCGCGGTGGCACAGCGCCAGCACCGCCTTCATGACGTGCTCGATCACGATCACCGTCATGCCTGCGGCATTGATCTCGCGAACGAGGTCGATCATGCGCTCGATCTCGGTGAGGTTGAGCCCCGCCATGACCTCGTCGAGCAGCAGGAGCCGCGGCTGCATGGCGAGCGCGCGGGCGACTTCGAGCCGCTTGCGGTCCGACAGCGTCAGATGCGGCGGCATGAAATGCGCCTTGGCGATCAGGCCGACGCGCTCCAGCGCCTCGTCGGCGGCATCGAGATATTCGTTGCGCTGGCGCAATCGGGCGTGGCCATACATGGCGCCGACGGTCACGTTCTCGCGCACGGTCATGTGGTTGAACGGCTGCACGATCTGGAACGTGCGCGCCACGCCGAGCTGCGATAGCTGGTACGAGGGAACGTTGGTGACGTCCTCCCCGGCGAACGAAATTGAGCCGCCATCGAGCTTGTAGACCGAGGAGATGGCGTTCAGCAGCGTGGTCTTGCCGGCGCCATTGGGGCCGATGACGCCGAAGATCTGTCCGGCTTCCACGCCGAAGCTGACGCCATCGAGCGCGAGCACGCCGCCGAACTTGATAGTGAGGTTGCGGCCTTCAAGCAGCGCCATCGTTCCTCCTCACCGATCGAACGAGCCGTGCAAAGGCGTTGATGATGCCGTTGGGGGCGACGATGCAGACGACGACGATCAGGAGCCCCAGGATCAACTGATGCGCCTTCAGGAATCCGCTCCAGACCAGAGTGGAGACGATCTCCAGCACGAAAGCGCCGATCACCGGCCCCAGGATGCTGCCCATGCCGCCGATGATCAGCATGATGTAGGCCTTCACGCCGACGGCCGGATCGAAGGCGCTGGACGGCTCGATGAAAGTGATCCAGTAGGCCCAGACGCCACCGGCGAAACCGGTCAGGCCCGCGCTGATCGCCCAGGCATAGACCTTCGCCTTCGTGGTGTTAATGCCCATCACCGCGGCGGCACGCTCGCTGTCGCGGATCGCGCGCAGCGCGAAGCCGAGCGGACGCTTCAACAGGATGGCGACGATGGCGGTCGACGCCACTGCGCCGCCGAGCATCAGATAATAGAGCGCGATGTAGAGCGGCTTCGGGTCCCAGTCGCTGAGCGGCAGCGCAAGGCCCTGCGCGCCGCCGGTGATGCCGCCGATCTGGATGATGATCTGCACCGCCGCAAGGTTCAGCGCCACCGTCGCGATCGCGAAGTAATGGCCCTTCAGCCGCAGGATCGGCCAGCCAAGGATGAACGCGCAAACCGCCGACATCACGATGGCGAGCGCGATGCCGGCCACGAACGGCAGCCCCGCCACCATCGCGGTGCCGCACGCATAGGCGCCGATCCCGAAGAACACGCCGTTGCCGAAGGCATGATAGCCGGTGATGCCGACGATCACGTTGAGCCCCTGCGTGACGATCACATACATCAGCACCGTGGTCAGCACCCGCAGCCAGTAGGAGCTGATGCCGAGCGGCGCCGCGCACAGCACGAGAAGACCGATCGCGACCGCAGCCCACACCAGGGGGCGCATGGTGGACGCCTTGGCGCCCTGCTCCAGGACTGCGGCCTCGCTCATGCGTGTTCTCCGAAGAAGGCGCGACCGAACAGGCCCTGCGGCCGCACCACGAGCACACCGAGGAACATCGCGAACGCGACGATTTCCTGGAAACTGGTCCCGAGCCAATAGGCAGCCCAGGCCTGCACGAGGCCATAGAGGAAGCCTGCCACGATGCAGCCTTCGACGCTGCCGATGCCGCCGAGCACAGTGATCACGAACACAGCGCCGAGGAAGCTGACGCCCATGGTCGGCGATACCGGAAACAGCATGCTCGACAGCGAGCCCGCGGCCCCCGCCAGCGCCGCGCCGGCGCCTGCGGTGAGCGCAAACACCTGCTGCGGATTGATGCCCATCAGGTTCGACATCTCGCGGTCCAGCGCAGTCGCGAGGATCGCCTGCCCGAGGCTGGCGCGGCGCAGGAACACGAAGAACCCGACGCCCAGCGCAAGTGAGAGCCCGGCGGCAAGCAACCGCACCACCGGCACCAGCGTGCCGAACACCGCGACCGAGGTGCTGGCGTAGGAGGCGTTCACCGAGCGCACATCGGAAGTGAAGATCAGCACGGTGGCATCGGTCAGGACGAGCTCGATGCCGAACGTCACGACCAGCGAAAGCAAGAGGCTGGTGCGGATGACGTGATTGAGGATCAATCTCTGGATGCCGTAGCCGAGCACGAACATCGACGCCATGGCGAGCGGCATCGAGAGCAAGGGATCGAGGCCGTAGCGCTCGAACAGCACGTAAGTGACGTAGGCGCCGAGCGTGATGAAGGCGGTGTGGGCGAGATTGATCACCCCCATCACGCCCCACACCATGGAAAAGCCGACCGTCGCGAGGCCGTAGAGGCCTCCCAGCAAGATGCCATTCACGGTGGCTTGTGCGAGCATCAAAAAACCTTGTCGACGATGAGTTGCAAACGGTGCATACACAAAATATACATAAAGCGACGGAGGCCGCAATGAGCAAAAACAAGGCATCGCGCTCTAATGTTAAGGCACTGAAGGGTGCCAGCAGCGAGCATGCGTACCGCGCCCTGATGCAGGAGATCGTCTCTTTCACCTTGGTGCCGGGCGAGGATCTGGACGAAGCGACGCTGGTCGCCCGCTTCGGCGTTTCGCGCACGCCGGTGCGCGAAGCCCTTGTGCGGCTTGCCGCCGAAGGCCTGGTGCAGCTCGTCCCCAATCGCGGTGCACGCGTCGCGCCGATGGGCTGGAACGACATCCGCGAACATCTCGAAGCGTTCGACGTGTCACAGCGCCTCGTCACGCGATGGGCGGCAATCCGCCGCACCGACGAGCAGGTCGCGAAGATGGATATCGAGCGCAAGGCGTTCGAGACCGCGTTCAGGCAGGACGACTCGGTGGCGATGCTGGACGCCAACTTCCGCTTTCACGCCGTGATCGGAGCCGCCTGCCGCAATTCCCTGCTGCAACGCTTCTATATCCAGCAGCTTACGGCCGACCTGCGCATTGCGCGGCTCGCCATGACCAGCGAGTGCTTTCCGACCGAGCGCTCGTATCGCAGCCATGTGGGCCAGATCGTCCGCGAGCATCGGGAACTGGTGGAAGCGATCCGCGAGCGCGACGGCGATCGCGCCGAAGAGCTGGCGCGATCCCATGCCGACCTCGCCCGCAAGCGGGTGTCGGAGAGCCTGACGCAGACGATGACGCCGGCGATGGAGATCCGGCTTGGCGAACAGGTGGCCGATGTGTGAAGTATGCGCCATCTTCGGCGCCGGCGAGCATTGGAGCGACTTCGGCCGCCTGCGCGACGAGCGCTTTCCGTTCGATGACATCCAGCACTATCGGGACGAGCGCAAGCGCCGCATCGAGCTCCTGAACATCATCCTCGCGCCGCTTGAAGCGAGCTGCGAGGACTGGGACGGCGAGGCCCTGATGGTATTCGACCGGGTCGGCCGCTCCAGGATCGCGCCGACCCTCAACGATGTCTGGCCGGCGACGGAGGCGCTGTCCGGACGGCGCATCGACCCGCTTGACCCATCGTTCGCCGGCGGTAGCCGACATGCCTGATCGCCTGCCGCTCTTTATCGTCACGGGTTTTCTCGGCAGCGGCAAGACGACGCTGGTCCAGCGCTTTCTGCGGGAACCGGAAGGCCAGGGCACGGGTGTCGTGGTCAACGAATTCGGCGAGGCCGGTCTCGACCATCGGTTGATGGTGCATGCCGCCGAGAACGTCGAACTGATCGGTAATGGCTGCATGTGCTGCGCGCGGCGCGCCGATGTCGGCCGAGCGCTCTACGATCTGGTGCGGATGTCGCGGCAGGACGGACAGTCCCGCTTCACCCGCGCGATCATCGAGACCTCCGGACTTGCGGACCCCTCCCCGATCGTCGGCACCATCGCGCGCGACCCATGGCTGCGTCAGCATGTCGAACTCGTCAGCGTGATCGCGGTCATCGATGCCGTCGCAGGCTTGCGCAATCTGCGGGACTTTGACGAAGCCCGGCGACAGGTCGCGATCGCCGACGCGCTGGTGGTGACCAAGACCGATCTTCGCGCCGCACATCCTACCCGCGACATCACCGCGGCAGCGACAACGATCGCGCCCGACCTTGTCCCGCACGATGCGCAGGATCCCGACTTCAGCCTCGCACGGCTGTTCGACCGGACGGCGGGCGAGAGTGCGTCCCGCGGTGGGACGCCATTCACCGCCACCGAGGTCCCGCAGCACGATCAGGACGTCGGCTCGTTCACGCTGGCGCTGCCCGAGCGGATCGACTGGCCTGCTTTCACGCTCTGGCTTTCCGCACTGCTGCACCGGCACGGCGACCGCATCCTGCGCGTCAAAGGCCTGGTCCGAACGTCAGCCGGCGCCAATCCGGTGGTGATCCATGGCGTGCAGCATTCCATGCACCCGCCGGTTCATCTCACCGGCGAGGACGCCGGGCAACCGTCGTTCCTGGTGTTCATCACCCGCGGACTCACGCGCGACCCGATCGCGCAGAGTCTGACGCGCTTCCTGCATCTCGCGGAGGCGCATAGCCGATTTCACGTGTCCGAGCCGGCCTAGCGTGAGCCACGCCGTCATCGCGCGGCTCGCTGCGGCGCAGCATGCAAAATGAGACTGCCCGTCAAGCCGCGCGGCGCGGAGACGTCCGCGCTGCATCCGCCATCGGTTAGCCTTCGCCCAACAACCAGACGTCGCAGCCAGCGCAAACGCGCGGGCCGCATGCAAGACGCTGCAAAATGGGAGGAGGAGAGCAATGTTGAAAGGCAGTGTGGGACTGATCGCGCTAGGCGGCCTGTTGCTTTCAGGCGCCGCAGTCGCGCAGGAGAAGATCAAGGTCGGCGTCACCGCAACCCTCGAAGGCACCTACACCGTGCTTGGCGAGGACGGCATCCGCGGTTTCCAGACCGCGCTCAACACGCTCGGCAAGAAGGTTGGCGACAAGGAGCTGGAATTCGTCATCGCCTCGACGGATGCGACGCCCGATTCCGCGGTGCGCGCGGTGCGCAAGCTGATCGAGCAGGACAAGGTGCAGATCCTGCTCTCGCCGCTCTCCGGCGACGAAGGCATCGCGGTGAAGAATTTTGCCAAGTCACGTCCCGAGCTGACCTTCGTCAACGCCGCCTCCGGTGCGCAGGAGACGACCTATGTCGACCCTGCCCCGAACTTCTTCCGCTACAACATGGACGGCGCGCAGTGGCAGGTCGGTCTCGGCAAATATGCCTATGAAAACAAGGGCTATCGCAAGATCGCGACCGTCGGCGAGGATTACTCCTTCATCTACACCCAGGTGTTCGGCCTGGTGCTTGAATTCTGCGGTGCCGGCGGACAGGTCACGAACCGGCAATGGGTGCCGCTCGGCACCAAGGACTTCGCCTCCGTGATCGCCGCCCTGCCCGACGATGTCGACGCGATCTATCTCGGCCTCGGCGGTGCCGACGCCGTCAACTTCCTCAACCAGTATCAGCAGGCCGGCGGCAAGGCGCATCTGATGGGCGGTTCGATCATGATCGACCAGACCATTCTGTCTTCCAAGGGCAACGCCAAGAACGCGCTGATCGGCACCATCGCCGCGAGCGGCCAGGCCGACACCTGGGAGGATCCCGGCTGGCAGAAATTCGTGAAGGCCTATCAGGACTCCTTCCCGCCGAACAAGCGCTTCCCGAGCCCCTCGCTGCTCGCCACCAACTATTACGGCTCGACCATGGCCCTGATCCTGGCGCTGCGTCAGGTCAATGGCGACCTCAGCAACTACCAGGCGAAGCTCAAGGAAGCGCTGGCCAAGATCGAGCTCGACGCGCCCAACGGCAAGATCAAGCTCGATTCCAACCGCCAAGCGATCGGAACCAATTTCGTGACCGAGGTGGTGGATGACGGCAAGGGCGCCCTGTTCAGCAAGGTCGTGAAGGTGATCCCGAACGTGAACCAGACGCTCGGCTACGATCCGGCGGTGTTCGCCAAGATCGGCCTGCCGAGCCGCACCGTCCCGGAATGCAAGAAGTACTGACCTAATTTTTGCTGGTGCGAACCGACCGTTGGTTGACGGGCGCGGCGTTCTCACGCTTGCGTTCTTTTCCTGGATGTTGAACGCTGGTTAAAAAAGACAAGAACATCCCGCGGGAGGGCATGAGCAAAGCGCTTGCCGTCTTCCACGGCCGGTTCGGTCGCGCGACGGTCTATCAGTTGAACCGTCCCTTCAACGTGCATGCGCACCGCGAAGGACATCTGATCTTCCATGTCGGCGGCACGCCGGCGCAGATCGACGTCTGCGATCAGCGCCGGCTCCTGACCGAGGATTCCGTCGTTGCGGTCAACCCGTGGGAGCCGCACAACTTCCTGCCGATGGACATGGAAAGGGGCGCGATCTTCTTCGTGCTTTATGTCAACGCCGAATGGTTCGCGCCCGACGCGTCCTGCACGCAAGGCCTCCGCTTCGGCCGCACGCATTTCAAGTGCAGCGACATACTCGACAGGCTGATCCGCCACACCGCAGCGCTCGTGTGCGGCGCCCCCTCGCTCAAGAGCCTCGATGGCGAATTGCGGCGCCTGATCGATCTCAGTTACGAAGAAAGCTGGCGACAATCCGAAGTCCCGCAGGAAATTCGCACCGCCGCCGCGATCACTGATTTTCGCATCCGCAAATCGGTCAAGCTGTTGTCCGAAAGCCCCGGCGCCGAGATCGAGCTGGATTCGATCGCCCGCGCCTCCGGCCTGTCGCGGCCTCACTTCTACCGCTTGTTCCGCACCCAGACCGGCGTCACGCCGCATCTCTATCGCAACACGCTGATGATGGAGCAGGCGCTGGACGCGCTGGTCGCCACCGAGGCGCCGATCGCCGATATCGGCTACGATCTCGGCTTCTCCTCGCAAAGCGGCTTCACCCGCTTCTTCGCCGCCAATGTCGGCATGGCCCCAACCGACTACCGCCGCGCCGCCAAAGTGCTGCGCCCCTAGCGCCGACTTCACCTCTCCCGCTTGCGGGAGAGGTCGGCGCGTAGCGCCGGGTGAGTTCTCTCCACACGGGGAGTCCCAATGC
>NZ_PSRR01000009.1 GCF_004296405.1 Bradyrhizobium sp. Leo170 | reverse complement strand
TAGGCGCCTTTAGGTGTTTCGCGATGTAGCGGACCCCCGCGACCAAGGAAAATAGGGGCTCTTTTGCCCTTCTTCCTCCGGCGCGTCCAATTTCCGGCTCGGTCTGGCGGGACGTCCAGCGATGGTTGCGTAAACAATGGTTGCTTGGTCTGGCAATCGCGGCCGCTTCCGCTTGTTTCAGCCAGTGCGTCTGACTAACGACGATTGGCGTCTCGTTGGCCGACGATACGAACCCGTTCTACACGGCGCGCTAGTGTGACGGAGACGCTGAATCGACTTCACGACGAGGGATGAGTCGTAAAAGCTCGCGGAGCCCTCCACGTTCGGAATCGCAAACTCCTCGACCAAAAGGCCTGCCGTTGCTATTCGACAACGCTCCTACCGGACCGAACTGATAGTCGACTATTGAATGTACAGAGCCTCGGCAACCCGTCGAATGCTTCGGGGTTATGATGTTGCGATAGCCCACCCAAGATCACAAAGTCCGACCGACACTGGCGAACTCCCTCCCAAACTAGCGGGCGGAGTGCGTGATAGAGGCTTCGATTGGGGCATCCATGGATACGAAGAGGATCTCATCCGCGTCACCAGCATCGAGCTTGGCGCTGTGAATGCCGGACTCATTGCGAGGATGTGCGCCACAGCGCTCAGCGCCGGCTCGGCGACATAGAGCAACTCGAAGCCGCAGATGTCGCCAATGCCGTCCTCTATGCAGTGACGCAGCCGCGGCACGTGAACGTTAACATACAGTAGTACCTGACCACCCTCGACATTGAATCAGTTTGAGGCCTCCGTCAGTGTCTCAAGGCGTGTGTTCATGTCACATCATACGCTTGGGCAAAGCAGCCGCCAATGCATCCACTGCGAGACGTACCTTGAGTGGTAGGTGTGGCGTTTGTAGCCACAGAGCATGGCAGTCATAAGGAAATGAAGGCTGATCCACCAATAGGGGGACTAGCGTGCCTGCCCGAATGCGTTCGCGAACCAGCCAGTAGGGAAGCCAGGCCAGGCCCATACCGCTGACCGCTGCATCGGCTATCGCGTCGAGGTCATCCAGTCTCAACCGGTTAACGGGGGTAATCCCCACCGGGGCTCCGTGCTTTCTCGGGAAGATCCACGGGCGAATGCGGCCTGACCGACGATAGATGATGGCATTGTGCTTGCCGAGATCCTCGATCTGCTGCGGCGGACCGTTCATCTCAAGATAGGACGGCGATGCGCAGACGATCATGCGCTGGCGCGCGACACGCCGGGCAATCATTCCGACTTTGTTGTCTAAGTCGCCGGTCCGGATGGCAAGATCATAGCCATCTTCGGCGAGGTCGACGAGGCGGTCACTGAAGGATATGTCAAGCTCCAGAGCGGGATATTTCTGCGCAAGCGTCAGTAGAATTGGAGTCACGCACCGTCGGCCGAAGAGCACGGGCATAGTGACACGTAGCTTTCCACAGGGTTGGGATAGCTGATCCGCCGCCAATGCGTCCGCAGCCTCTGCTTCGGCCAGAACCGTCCGGCAGCGTTCATAGTAGGCGCGCCCGAATTCGGTCAGGCTCTGGCGGCGTGTAGTCCGGTTGATGAGGCGTACACCCAGACGTTCTTCGAGAAATCGGACGTGTTTGCCGACCATCGGCCCAGATAGATCAAGCGCAGCTGCTGCAGCCGCGAACGTTCCTAACTCAACGGCTTTTACGAACGCGGCCATGCTAGCAAGACGGTCCATTTCGAAACTCTCAGTTTCTACTGTTTTGCCCAGCATCCTATTTATTTGCGCTGGGTCTGCTGGCAAGTCTCAGTTGACTCAACAATTTTGGGGTACGCTAGAATGGCACGGGTTATTCGATTCCATGAGCATGGGGGTCCTGAAGTTCTCCGCATCGAGAACGTCGATGTTCAGCCGCCAGGTCGGGGTGAGGTCCAAATTCGCGTTAAAGCACTGGGCCTTAACCGGGCTGAAGCGAACTTGCGCAAGGGAGCATACATTGAAGCGGCAACATTACCGTCCAGCCTTGGGCTAGAAGCAGCTGGCGTCATCGAACGGCTCGGAGAAGGCGTAGACGGCTTCGTGATCGGTGACGCCGTTAGTATCATCCCGCCAATTTCAATGGTTCGCTGGCCCACTTACAGCGAGGTCGCGACGTTTCCCGCTGACATCGTAGTCAAGCACCCGGCCTCGCTCAGCTTCGCCTCGGCGGCCGCCGTGTGGATGCAGTACCTAACCGCCTATGGCGCTCTTATCGAAGTGGCCAAGCTGGCCAAGAGAGATTATCTCGTCATTACGGCCGCTTCGAGTAGTGTTGGAATTGCGGCGATCCAGGTCGCGAAGACCGTTGGGGCGCATACTATAGCTATCACAAGGACTTCTCGAAAGAAGCCTGCTCTGCTCGAGTTGGGCGCATCGGAGGTGATTGCTTCAGAAGAAGAGGATCTGGAGCAGAGGCTCAAGGATATTGCTGGCCCCGAAGGGGTACGCGTTGTTCTCGATGCTGTCGGAGGGCCGATATTTAATCCTCTAACCACAGCAATGTCGCGGGGAGGTATCCTCCTCGAGTACGGCGGACTCAGTGCCGAGCCGACCCCGTTTCCATTGTCTGCCGTGCTGGGCAAGATTCTCACGCTCCGCGGCTACCTCGTCCATGAGATCACCGGCAATAAGTCTCGATTGGAGGCGGCGAAGAAGTTCGTCCTAGACGGCCTCGTCTCAGACTCGCTAAAGCCAGTGATCGCCAAGACCTTTCCGTTTGATCAGATCGTCGAAGCGCATCGCTTTCTGGAGTCAAACGACCAATTTGGCAAGGTTGTCGTGACGGTTTGAGCAAGCACTGATTGGACTGGGGGGCGCCAACCGGCACTTCGTACCACCTCGATTACCAATCGCAAATTTGCGAGCGGTGGTGGATCGAAGCAGGAGAGCAACTGTCGCATCGCGTAGGACGCTCAGATGAGATCTTGTCGGCACTCCCGATCCTGCCGATACGTTCGCCGGAGCGCGCCCTTGAGACTGGTGCGGACCTATTCGGAATACAAGGAACTATCGCTCCAACGCCTTCTTCGCCCAATGCGCACATCCGCCATTGTGTCCAGTGCAGGCGATTTGGATAGATCGGCGTTGAAGGGTAAAAGGGCTGCTGATCTCGCAAACGATATGATTGATGCTTTCGGATCTAACGACATGATTAGACTTCCTGCCGATCAATCCGCTCGTGGTCGAGCTTACTTTGAAGGCTTTGTGCGTCGATCATGCCTGCGGGTGAGATTTGAAGCGGTAGCATGCTCGGCAAGCCGCGCGTTGGCCAACGAGACGATCGCCTCGCGAATCCAGCGGTGACCGCTATGCCCATGGGTGCGTTCATGCCAGATCATGCCGACCGAGAATCCCTCGACAGGAAACGGACTTTCAATCAATCGCAACGTCTCGGTCCGTTCGCACACCAAGCGTTCCGGGACCAAAGCAACGAAATCGGAACGTGCCACAATGTCCGGGACAAACAGAAAGGATGCCGCGGACAGTACGACGTTACGTCGAAGTCCCAAGGCTGCTAACGAGATATCCACGGGAGTAACAAAGTCTCGCCCGCGAAGGGATACAATTACGTGCTCGAGTTCCGTGAACTGCTTGATCGATAGTCGGTTTGAAAGGCGAGGGTGATCTTTCCGTCCAATAAGTACGTATCGGTCATGGAATAGGTGTCTGGTGCGGAGGTTGGCGGGCGCGTCTGTCGGAGTCATCAGAGCGAGATCGACATCGCCCCGCGCCATCTGCGCTTCCAGTTGCGGAAGATCAAGGTTGCGGATAGCGATCCGCACCCGGGGCGCCGTTTTCCTTAATTCGAGTACCAGCGGCTCGACCAAAGCATATTGCAAGTAGTCTGTACAAGTGACCGTGATGGTCATCTCAGCTCTGGCGGGATCGAAGTTTCTGTGGCGTGAAACGGTGGATCGAACCTGGTCGAGCGCTTGGCGTACCGGTTCAAGCAATTCGAGCGCCTTGACGGTCGGTGTCATCCCGCGCTGTGCCGGGATCAGCAAGGGGTCGTCAAATACCTTCCTGAGGCGGTTAAGTTGAGCGCTGACGGCAGGCTGACTCAGGTGCAGCCTGGCGGCAGCCCTCGTCACGTTCTGTTCGATTAGAAGCGCTTCGAGGGTAACCAGAAGGTTGAGATCAAGCCGCTTGCTATCCATGACATGAATAGTAGCCGAGCAATTACTCGAGTTCAAATATAGCTAAAACCGGTGTTCTCTGTCGGACGAAGATTCGCCGTTAATGCCTCGGAGTTCGATCTATGAAAGTGGTGCTGGTTTTTGCTCATCCTGAACCGAAGTCGCTCAGCGCGTCCCTCCGGGACGTTGCAGTACAGGAGCTGATTGGGCAAGGTCACGAAGTTCGGGTGTCTGATCTTTACGCCCAGGAGTGGAAGTCTGAAGTCGATCGTGCAGACTTTCCGAACTGGCCGGTCGAAAAGCGTCTCGTTGCGGGCGCGGCATCAAACGATGCCTTCCACGGCGACGCGCTCACATCGGATGTCAAGCGCGAGATCGATAACCTTGTCTGGGCAGACATGCTGATCCTGCAATTTCCACTCTGGTGGTACGGCATGCCCGCGATCCTTAAGGGTTGGGTCGATCGAGTCTACGCGAATGGCTTTGCCTACGGCGTCGGTGAACATAGCGACAAACGATGGGGCGACCGCTTCGGAGAAGGAAATCTCGCGGGTAAGCGCGCGATGCTGATCGTGACAGCCGGCGGTTGGGAGGAGCACTACTCGGATCGAGGAGTGAACGGTCCAATTGATGATCTGTTGTTCCCGATCAATCACGGGGTTCTGTTTTATCCAGGATATGAAGTCCTGCCGCCCTTCGTTGCTTACCGGGTTGATCGCTACAGCCAGGCTGATTTCGAAGCAGTCGCGACGCAGCTCCGGGA
Organism: Bradyrhizobium sp. Leo170; assembly: GCF_004296405.1. Taxonomy (GTDB): domain Bacteria; phylum Pseudomonadota; class Alphaproteobacteria; order Rhizobiales; family Xanthobacteraceae; genus Bradyrhizobium. The sequence goes on along the minus strand of NZ_PSRR01000009.1, from coordinate 63,286 downwards.
CAGGATGCGTGCTATCGAAACAACTGCGCCGATAGCCTATAGAAAGCAGAATGGTGGCGACTATTTCATCCCCAGCATGAAGCTGAAGCCTGGGCTTGAAGGTGCTGGCGCGTCCGGCTTCTCGCTGCACGTGAGCAAATCTAAAGCAGCCCGGTTTTGAAGACCGGGTTCTACGGCGCGCAAGAAGATCAGGCTAGCCGACAAATTCCATCACTTGTGATCCAGCAGTGTTTCTTGGATCATTATTTCGAGGCTGCTTGCTGTGACGCCGAGAAGTTGCTCGGTGTCGCTTGCGTCGACGACAAGTGGGTTATCAAACAAGTAGCGCATCTCCACGCCTTCGTGGAAACCGATGTCCTCCAATTCCTCCGTTGTGAGCTCGCTCAATTTAGGCGTCTCAAACTCGAGAGCTGCTGCGAATTTTTCGGTGAGTTCGCGGATTGGCACATGCTGGCTTGGGACGTGAAACGCACGATTCCACTCTCCTGTATAGTGCGCCGCGGACACAAGCGCCTTTGCGGTGTCTTTGGTGAATGACCAAGCGTGGACAGCATCCAGATTACCTGGAAATGAAACCGTCTCCTTCTTCAGAAGGGAGGGAAGGGCGAGTAGCGAAAAATAGGTAATAGCTCCGTCGCCTAGGTAATCGCTTGCACGGACTTCGATCGCGGGAACGCTCGATCTGGCCGCGCGCTCCCACATGATGGCCCTGACTGCGCCTTTTCTGCTGCTCGGATTGAGCGGCGCCAATGGCGAAAGTGGACTTGTGGCACTTTCGCCGTATCCATATAGGTTGCCGAGTACGACGATCTTGGCGCCAGTCTCCTCAGCGGCCTTGACCGTGCCGTCCATGATTGGAAAGAAGTCAGTCGGCCACCTGTCATAGGCCGCCATGGCGCACATGAAGATCGCTTCAGCGCCCTTGCTGATCTCAGCCAACTGAACGGCGTTGGTCGCATCTGCCGAAATGGTGCGTACCGCTTGCGCCTCGATCAAGCCAGGATTTCTGCTCGTCAGGGTTACGCTATGCCCCTCTTCTGCCAGAAGGCGAGCCGTTTCGCGTCCGACTGGGCCTGCTCCCACCACGACATAGTAACTCATGTGCCGATCTTCATCTGCTGTTCGAAGGACTAGCGTTTTTTGGATTTCGAGCAGTTGAAAGTCGAGCACAATTGGCCAAATCTTGAGTACGTTCCGCCAAAGTTCGAGATTGCCAAATGCATTTTCAGATCGGTTCGGCGCTGCCCCTCGAGACCACGTTAAGGCTTGTTGAACCAGGCGCCTGCGTACTCCCCCCGATTGATGCCCACAGGATTGTCGTACACCTAAGCCGTGCCACCCGCACTTTTTGTCGTGAGACTGGATCTGCCGCTTTGCGGGAAATCGGCGACATCGATCTCATTCCCTCTGGCGACACCGGAGGCTTCGACGCAGAAGCGGCTTACCAGTCCCTTGAAATCCGTCTCGCTCCGGTGGTGCTGGACCGTGTAAGGGCCGAGATCGGGCGAATTACAACCGCAAACGGGTTTGAAAAACGCCATATGCTTCGTCACGATCGGATCTTTAATCTGGCTCGATCTATCGAGCACGATCTTTCAGTGAAATCAGCAAGCGATCTCCTATATGCCGAGAGCATCGGGATCGCGCTAGCAATTCAATTGCTTGGGCTGCGTGACGAGCCGCTCGATCCGCTGGCTCGTCTCTCGCCAATTCAGCTCAAGCGAGTGTTGACCTATATCGATGAGAAACTGGATCAGCCTCTTACGCTCGAAATATTGAGCCGGGAGGCGGGCGTCAGTAATTCGCATCTGCGAACATGGTTCAAGGTCGCCATGGGATTGACGGTTCATCGCTACGTATTGCGGAGGAGGGTGGAACGAGCGCGTTTCCTTCTGCTGCAGGGAGAGTTGGGCCCAAGCGAGGTCGCGTTGGAGGTCGGCTTTGCCCACCAGTCACATATGGCGCGATGGATGCGTCGAGAGCTTGGTTGTAGTCCAGGGGACCTACGTCGAACTGCTATCAATCGATAGTTCCGACTTTGCTCCGCGCCCGATTGTCCGGCCCGCGAGCCTCCAATTCAATTTGATCGGCCGTGATCGACGGGGAAGTCGTTCCCGGGCCTTGTAGACAGATCGATATATTTGCGGGATCGGAGCCGATATGTAGCAATTCAATTTTCTGAATTGACTGTGCCGATTTGAGTTTGGGCGCCTCAACTGTCACTAACTCCTCGACACCAGCTCCCAAGCTCTCGTGAGGAAGTTCCTTGACAAAATTCGCGCAAGTCCAGGCGCCCGGCCTGAACAGAAGACAAATTGGCGATTACACCGTAACCGCGGTTGTGGATGGCATCATTGATGTGCCGTTCGAACTGCTGACCGGGATCAAGCCGGCCGAAGCTGAAGAAATGATACTGGCGGCAGGGCGCCCGCGCTCATCGGCAATGACGGTCTCGGCTTACATCATCGAAGGCCGCGGCAGGACGATCCTCATAGACGGAGGGGCCGGCGGTATCAACGGTTGGGGTGGGCTCCAGGTTGCGCTAGCTGCTGCCAACATTGATCCGCGTCAGATCGACCATGTGCTTCTCACACACGCGCATCCGGATCACGTCGGAGGCTTGGTTGGCGCATCGCCGTCGGCCGTCCAATTTCCCAATGCAGAGCTCGTCCTCCACGAGGAAGAATATAAATTTTGGAGTGACGATGGCAATTTGAGCCGTGCGCCAGAGGCTGCGCAGCCATTTTTTCATCTCGCCAGAAGCGTCTTTGCCGCTTACGGAAATCGGCTGCGGACCGTCACCACGGGTGACGTCGCGCCCGGTATCGATCTCGTCCATCTACCTGGCCACACGCCGGGACACAGTGGTTACAGAATAAGTTCAGGGGCGGAGAGCCTTCTCATTTGGGGTGACATTGTTCATTACCCGAACATACAGGTTCAAAGGCCGGCAGTAACGATAGCTTTCGATGTGGATTCCGCCGCCGCTTCGACGACGCGCCGTGCAGTATTGGCTATGGCGGCGGCCGAGAATCCTCTTATCGCTGGCATGCACCTGAATTTTCCCGGCTTTGCCCGTGTGCGAGCGTCGGGCGATTCCTACGCCATCTTCGATGAGCCGTGGTGCCCGATCTTGATCTAACTGAGCCGCGCTCCGGTGCCGGCGCATCTTCTGGCTCCTCCGCGGGATTCCGTCCTCGATGCTTAGCGTTGGAGTTCGAATGTGGGCGGGCACCGGAGGCCTCTCGAGGGACTAGCCGTCGTCGAGATCGTGCGCGCCGTCCCGGATGCTTGATGCAGGCTGGGGCCGCGCTTTGGTCGGAATAGGATTTACGGCAGAGATCGCGCGACGTCAGCAATTGCCCCTCGGAACCAGATCATGCCTGGATCCACATGGCTGGAGGCATGCCACACCACGGAAATCTGAAAAGGCGCTACAGGAAAGGGCAGCGGGCTCACTGCGAGACCGTGCGCTTTGGCTGCACTTCTCCCGAATAGCCGTGGAACCGTCGCTATTGCCGCAAGAGATTCGAGTAGCGCTGGAAGAGCGTGAGCGTGCGGAGTGGATACTACGATCTTGCGGCTCAGTTTCTTCTGTTCGAGCGTATCGTCGACCAGTCTGCAAGCTTTTTCCTTCAAATCGACCGCTACGTGTGGAAGCTCGAAGTAGGTTTCAAAGGTAATTGACGGGACTTTTTCCAGGAGGGCCAAGCTGTGTAGGCAAACATAATTATCGTCGAACAAGACCTTGCGTTTGTGCACAAGACCCCCTTCCGAAACATTTCCGACGGCGACATCAATTTCACCTCTATCCAACATGTCCGTTGCCTTTTGATGCTCGAGCGAATGAAGTTCCAACCGCGCATGAGGCGCCGCCTCTAAGCAAAATCTTGCCAAGGGCGGGACAAGCACACTTTCCAGATAGTCGGGAATGCCAAGCTTGAATACCCGGTTAGTCTCGGCAGGAGAGAAGGCGATCGCATTGAGCAGGTCTCGATCGATATGGCGCAGTATCTCTGATGCCGTCTTTACGATTGTGGCACCACGGGGCGTCGGAGACATGCCTGCGCCGTTTCGGACGAAAAGCTCGTCACCGAAAAGTTCGCGCAACCGGCCGAGCTGATGGCTGAGGGATGACTGGTTTATGCGGAGCTTGCTTGCCGCTTTCGTAACACCACCGGAAGAGCTGATAGCATCCAGTGCGACCAAAAGATTTAAGTCAACTTCAGCAAGGCGGGCATGATTGATTGTGGTTTCCTGCATGGATATTTCCGCTGTGAAGACTCTGTTCTAGCTGCTCTTGGGCCACCCCCGCCGCACTGTGCTTGCGGCCAATTAAACTTGGCTATCTTGCCGAAATCGACTCGTCGTGGGGCTGCGGCGTTCACTAGTTTCGAAGCAAGTGGAGCGTTTGTTAACATCGGAAAGATAGATGTCGCGGTAAGTATGCTTGGTAGGCCTGGGCTTGCAAGAGCGCAGGGCAATCTAGGAGCCGTATTGCCGAGCGCACTGAGATCTAAGGAAATCAACGCAGGCGCCCTTGTTCGAAACGAACGGCGAGTGCGCGATCGATACAATCATTCCAAGGTTTACGCCTTGGGCGCGAACAATCTTCACCTTATCTTTGAATTCTGCGGTGATTTTGCCTCGCGGCAGAATGCCGATACCTGCTCCCTCGTGGATCAGCGATACCTGAAGTTCGACGTCGTAGACTTCGGCCGCCAGGCGAAACTGACCTCCATCGCGCTCGATCAAATCATGCAGCGCGCGTCGCGCGCCGCATGATTTGTCGGGGAGCAGAACCCACGGATATTGAGAAAGTTGCTTCAGATTCGAATGTCTCGGCAATGGGAGATCTTTTGGAGCGACGATCACGATCTCCTCATTACCGACGACGTGTCCAAGGGGAGTCAGAAGATCCGGGTCGTTGCCGGCGAACACCAAAATAGCCGCGTCGGGACGGCCGTCTTCGACCTGATCAACAAGCTCCGGGGTCCACCCGCTGGCCAATGACAGCTCGAGCCTCGGATAACGAAGGCGCAGTTGGTGCATCATTTCGGCCAGACCAGCATCAGCAAGCGAATGTGACACCCCGATTCGAAAGGGACCGGAAGGATCGGCGTCCGCGGCCACGGTTTGCTTGAGGTCGTCAATCGAAGCGAGCACGGCGCGAGCGCGATTTAGAACCACTAGCCCTGAGGCAGTTAGCGCTGGAGGCTTTACGCGTCGATCCAGAAGATCCGTCCGGAGCAAATGCTCGAGCCGCTGTATCTGCCGCGTTACGGCCGGTTGGGTGAGCCGAAGGCGTTCGGCGGATCGCTTAACCGATCCCGTGTCCGCCAGAAGAACAAAAGCTCTCATTTCGTCGAGCATATAAATTCTCGGCATTATCATCGTACAGATTATGCATTTGCATACAGAAGGGCTACGGTCAATGTAGTCGCCGGCTACGCTTTGTGCGCAGGCAGAACCGGGAGCGATCAATGAAGGCGATCACCATCCAACGTCACGGCTTCCAGGGGTTGGCTCCAGTCGAGCGCGAATATCGCGCGCCTCTCCGACGCGAGGTCCGGTTGCGGATGCGCGCCGTCAGTTTGAACTATCGTGATCTGGAAATCGTCTCCGGGACGTTTGCAACAGCTTACAACTTGCCATTGATACCGATCTCGGACGGCGTCGGAGAGGTCGTCGAGGCCGGTCAGGACGTCGCGCGCTTCAAGCCGGGAGATCGTGTCTGCTCGGCTTTCTGGGGTGAATGGAACGACGGCGGCTTCGATATCGCGAAGGCGGGGAAGTCTTTGGGCGGTCCCGGAGATGGCTTGCTGCAAGAACAAGTCACACTGGACGAGCAGCGATTGGTGAAGATCCCCGACGCGTTATCGGACGGCGAGGCTGCCGCCTTTCCATGTGCCGGCTCCACCGCTTGGCAGGCGCTCGTTTCGTTCGGCCAGATCCGGCCGGGAGATGTAGTTGTCGTTCAAGGGACGGGAGGGGTCGCACTATTCGGCCTTCAACTGGGGTTGATCGTCGGTGCGAAGGTGATCGTTTTGTCGAGCAGCGACAAAAAATTGGAGCGAGCAAAGGCTCTAGGTGCTTTGGCGGGAGTTAACTACCGCGGAACGCCAGCCTGGTCGGACGAGGTCCTTGAGTTGACGGCGGGGCAGGGGGCCGACCATATTCTCGAAACTGGCGGACCTAGCAGCTTTGCCCAATCGCTCAAGGCAGTCCGTTCCGGGGGGCGAATTAGCGTGATTGGATATCTGGGAGGGGCCCAGGGCAGTATCAATCCGCTCGATATCTTCCGAAAGCAAGCTACCGTCCAGGGCATTCCTGTTGGTTCTCGTTCGTCGCTTGAAAGCCTGCTGAACGCCATGGCCGCGAGTTCGAGGCGGCCCGTCCTCGACAGCACGTTCGACTGGAACGATGTTGGCCCCGCGCTCGAACGCCTGCATTCAGGTGAACACTTCGGAAAAATCGTCCTTACCTTTTGAGCGCCGCCCACCAAATCTGGCAGGGCGGAGCCATATGCCCCGCTGTCAATGGTCATATGGCGTCAAAAATACTTTCGATCACCGATGAATTTTGCTCGCTACCCCGGTCTTATCACTAGGAGGTAGGCGTCCTTGTCCGCGGAAATCCTAGATCAAAACCGCAAATTGAGTCGTAAACGGGTACGTACACGACCTCGGTCACCGGCGCGAGCTTTGCTGTAGTTCCGCCGTTCGCGATGGAGGCTCTGAGGTCAGCAGCGAAGAGTAGCGAGGCGCAGCTCACAAGGCGTACCGCTAGGCCGCGGCGGGCTCTGCTGTTGGATGGATGCGACCGATGCTTTCGCCCCTTTTCCATCAGTCTGTATGGCGTCTCCCGAAATCATGGGACAAAGTAACTAAGCCGATGCAATACGCTCTCTTATATTATGGCTCCGAAGAAATGATTGCCAAGTTCGACCGACGAGACGATTCGATTGCCGACGTTGATCCGAATGGTCCTGATGAGGTGCGCTCAGAGACCCGACTGGACGTCCAACTCCTTCCGACGACGACGGCTGTCGTTGTTCGAGGCGGGCCGGTGTCTGCAATTATTGACGGGCCATTGATTGCGAGAAAGCAGGATCTGTTGAGTCTTAAGATTATTGAAGCACCCAACCTCGATAGAGCGCTGGCTTTTGTGGAGGCCTCCTTTCAAGACGCGGTTGGTATGACCGCCTGCGAGATTCGGCCGCTTGCCGGCCTTCAAAGGCCATAAGAGAGGCGCCGCGCCTCCGAGCGGAGCAAGTTTCACCAGAACCGAGAACATCAAGGTTTCGAATGTTCCTTGGCGGCGGCAAGCAGACCGGGGATGCTGCCGCTTGAGAGACCGCGCTCGCGATTGTTAGGTCGCCATCGCCCCTTCGCCAACGAAGCGGATCACAAAATAATCGTGCGGCACCGATGAGTTTTGCCCGCCACTCCGGTCTTACGCACGAGGTCGCTCGGGATCACCGGGCGAACAAGAGAACAAGCAGGAAGACAGAGATGATGCTGAAGGACAAGGTTGCAGTGATCTACGGGGCTGGAGGCGCGGTTGGGGGCGCTGTCGCGCGCGCTTTTGCACGCGAAGGAGCCAAGCTATTTCTCACCGGCCGCAATCGAGCCTCGGTTGAAGCCGTCGCAAAAGAAATCGCTTTTGATGGCGCCGCGGTCCAAACGGCAGAAGTTGATGCTCTCGACGAGGGGGCGATCAGCCGTCATCTCCAGTCGGTAGTTGACGAGGCCGGTCGTATTGACATCTCTTTCAATGCCGTCGGGATCCCGAATACCAATTTGCAGGGGGTGTCTCTGGTCGATCTCGCGTTGGACCAGTTCTTGCGGCCAATCGTGACTTACACGGAATCGTACCTTTTGACCGCGCGTCAGGCCGCTCGCAGGATGGTCGAAAGAAAATCAGGTGTGATCATGACGGTCACGTCAACCCCCTCGCGAACCGGCATTCCGATGATGGGCGGGGTCGGTCCGGCCATGGCCGCCGTAGAAGCGCTCACCCGGAACCTTTCTGCCGAACTTGCGCGCGATGGCGTTCGAGTGGTTGGTCTTCGACCGCTCGGCATGCCGGACTCTGGCACGATCAGAGAAGTCTACGGTCTTCATGCCAAAGCATGGGGAATTTCCTGGGACCAGTTCCACGATCTGATCGCAAGCAGAACCCACACGCGTCGGCTGACGACCCTTGCTGAGATGGCAAACGTGGCTGCTTTTATCGCCTCCGATCAGGCGAGCGCGACGACTGGTACTATCGTCAACATGAGCCTGGGAGCCCTCGACGACTAGCGTCATGCTTCGAATCTGCCAGCGTGATCGTGCCGTTCGACCGCTCGATCCGGGTGGTCGGCGGACGGCAGAAGGCGGTTGATCTGTTCTCGACTGCGATTTGTCGGCGTCCCTCCGAGCGGGGCACAGTTTACTTAGAGGAATCCATGAAACTCACCGGTCGCACAATCCTCATCACCGGAGGTTCTGCCGGCATTGGTCTTGCGTTCGCGCTTAAGTTCGTCGGGCTCGGGAACCAGGTTATCGTGACGGGTCGGCGCAAGGCCGTGCTCGACCAAGTGAAGCTACAGTATCCGAAAATACAAACGATCCAGAGCGATGTCGCCGATCCAACTCAGATTGCTGCACTTGCTGCACGCGTGAAGGAGGATTTCCCGCAGCTTGACGTGCTAATGAACAACGCCGGTATTAGCCTTTATAAGAACCTCAAGGGCACAGTAGCCGATCTTGCTGGTTTGACGGTGGAGCTAAACGTCAACGCGGGGGGCGTGATCAGAATGACTTCCGCCTTCATCGACATGCTAAAGGCTAACAAAGGTACGCTCATCAACGTGTCTTCTGCCTTGGCGTTCGTGCCCTTGCCATGCTTGCCGATATATTGCGCGACCAAGGCGGCGATCCACTCGTACACCCAATCGCTTCGCTTCCAGTTGGAGGAGACTGGTGTGGAGGTCATCGAACTCATGCCTCCGGCGGTCAAGACTGAGATGACGGCTGACCTTCGCGAAAACGATGGCATCACCATGATCACAACCGAACAGCTAGTGAAACAATCATTCGAGGGATTCAAAGCAGGCGTTCCCGAGATCCGGCCGGGGCAGTCGAAGCAGCTCGCATTCATGCGCCGACTCGCGCCGAATTTTATTAACGGACAGCTCTGGAAGGCTTCCAGAAAACTCGTGCCCGCGGGAGTTAATGACTCCAAGCCAACGCGTCTATCTTACACCTGACGTATGCGTGGCCGCCTGCGGTTAATCTAAAGCGCGCCTGAGCCGAAGTTCTTCTGCGAGCCGTTTGGAAGGCTCCCAAGGGCGTGGTGGCTTGGAGATGCGTACCACTCAGTAAGCCCACCTGCGAAAAAAGATGACCTCACCGATGAATTTCGGTCGTCGAGCCGGTCTTATTTATCGTCAGGCAGACATAAACGCCCAACGCTAGGAGAGTAGCATGCTTGCATTGACGGGCAAGGACATCGTGGTGATCGGAGGCAGCCGAGGCGTGGGGCGCCGTATCGTGGAGGCAGGTCACAGCAACGGCGCGCGCGTGCTTGCTGTCGCTCGGCAGGAGGAGCCCCTTAAGCAGTTGCAACAAGAACTGTCTGACGTCCAGATCATGTCGCTCGACGCAACGGACGAGGATGCGCCCCGCAAAATATTCGACGTCCGCCAGCCGAGCGTCCTTGCCATTTGTGCCGGGGCTTTCCCGCCCGCCGCCCCACTCCATGAGCAGAGCTGGCAGGAGTTCGGGAGAAATTGGGAGGCTGACGTCCGGATAGCTTTTAACTTCTGCAAAGCAGCAATATTGCGCCCGTTGCCCTTAGGGACCAAGATCATTCTGGTGTCGAGCGGCGCTGCTCTCGCAGGATCCCCAAACTCGGGAGGATACGCTGGCGCCAAGCGAACGCAGATGTTTATCGCAAACTATGCACAGAAGGAATCGGACCGTCTCGGGCTTGAGTTGCGGTTCATATCGTTAGCACCGCGCATCATGCCGGATACGGACTTAGGGAGGCATGCGATCGCTGGTTATTCTCGATATCTCGGCATATCGTCCGCGGACTTCGTGCGGAGTATGGCCTCTCCGCCGACATCATCGCAGGTGGCGACCGCATTTATTGAGTTGGCCGCAAATACTGGGCCAATCGAGGGAAATACGTTCATCGTGTCAGGCCGGGGGCTCGAAGCAGTGCCTCAATGACCCGACTGGCGCTCGATACTAGCTTTCATTGCGCAGGCACAGTCTTCGACAAGTGTATTCTGGCTGTCAGGACTTGAAGGATGTTGTCCGAATGCAAATATCCAGCTGCCATGACAGCAACTGAAGCACCAAACTCAAAGAGAGAGTTGAATCGCCCCGACGATGCGTTTGGACGGCGCATTGAGCCCTTTCGCCGAGAGCTTAAATTGCATTGCTATCGGATGCTTGGGTCCGTTCACGAAGCCGAGGATGCGGTTCAAGATACATTCTTGCGGGCTTGGCGCAGCTTCGATCGATTTGAGGGGCGAGGATCTTTCCGGGCGTGGCTGTATCAAATTGCAACGAACGTGTGCTTGAATACTCTCGCCGCTCGAAAGAATGCTCCGCGCCTGCTCCCTAACGATTTGCTGCCTACGGCGGGCACGCGCATGCCGGACGGTACGTCGGTTACCGACGTGCCGTGGCTAGAACCGTATCCGAACTCGTTTCTTGAGGGCATTGACGAGTCGGCGAATCCGGAGGCGCGATATCTATCACGGGAATCTGTCCAACTCGCCTTCGTTGCCGTAATACAGGGCTTGCCTCCCCGTCAGCGAGCTGCGCTTCTGTTGTGTGACGTGCTGGGTTGGTCTGCGAACGAGGCTGCTACTCTCCTTGGCGGCTCAGCAGCTTCGATCAACAGTATCTTGCAGCGGGCGCGCGAGACGCTTTCCAAGCGCTACCCCGATGGTCGCCCAGCAGCGTCGCGCTCGCCCAATCCGTTTGAGCAGGAACTTCTAAGTCGTTACTTGAACGCCTGGGAGCGGCTCGACGTCGACGGTCTTGTGGCTCTGCTTAAAGAGGACGCGACTTACACGATGCCGCCGAAAGCACAGTGGTACGCCGGTCGGACGGCTATCGGTAATTTCTTCGAATGGGCATGGAGAGCTTACGAGAGCTTTCGCCTAGTTCCAACGGCCGCTAACAATCAGCCCGCGTTCGCAGCATACTCTCGTGCCAGCAGCGAAACGCCTTGGACCGCACATTCCATCCATGTTCTTACGGTCGAGAACGGCGCCATTTCCACATTGACGCTCTTCGCAAAGCCCCTAGCGCAAAGTTTGTTTTCGGTCTTCGATCTTCCTCACATCATCCCCATCGTAACCGATGATTTTCCGAATCGAGACCAGAACTCGTATTAGGCGGCCAACGGGATCAGCCTCGGGCGGTCAGAGCAAGAAGGTGGCGCTTGAGCGCTGATGCTCGGCACGCGACTTGTATTGGAAGAACCGTTCCAAGGGTTCGCACCGGTTCTGGCGCAGTGATACGCTGAGGACTTCGCCGACTTCGTTCGCAAGACGAGGATATCACGTTGCCGGCCACCGAATCGGATCCGAGGTTGCTCGAACTACTCGCCCGATTTGGGACGCTCCTCTTGAGCGAGGCGAAATCGAGGTCGTAGAATGGTTCTGAGCATGATCATATCAACCACTGCTCAGTCGCAAGCAAATGCGATCGTAGGAAATTCAAGGTGCACTATCCGAGCTCGCTGTTGTCTGCGTTGTAGACCTGTTTGAGACAGGAGGAAATCGTGAAGACTTACCAGCTCTATATCAATGGCCAATACGTCGATCCTGCCAACGGAGAGTGGTTCGAGTCGATCGACCCTTATAGTGGCGAACCTTGGGCGAAGATTCCGCGCGGGTCTAAGGCGGATGCGGATAAGGCCGTGAAGGCCGCCAACGAGGCGATGTGGCGCGGGCCGTGGTCTAAGATGACAGCGTCCGCGCGCGGCAAGGCCATGCGAAAGCTGGGCGACCTCGTCGCCGTGAATGCGGAGCGCCTCGCCGAAATCGAGGTGCGTGACAATGGCAAGCTAATGGCCGAGATGCTGGGGCAGCTTCGCTATCATCCGGAATGGTGGTGGTATTTCGGCGGGCTCGTCGACAAGCTCGAGGGCGGCCTTGTTCCGATCGACAAGCCTGAGACCTTTGCCTACACGACGCATGAGCCCGTCGGCGTCGTCGCGGCACTTACGGCCTGGAACTCGCCGCTGCTATTCGTTGCCTGGAAATGTGCCGCCGCGCTCGCCGCCGGTTGCGCCGTCATCGTCAAGCCATCAGAATTCACCTCTGCGAGCACACTGGAATTCGCTGCGCTGACGAAGGAGGCCGGCATACCCGATGGCATCTTCAACGTGGTCACGGGTTTCGGGCCTGAGATCGGCAGCGAATTGATCGCGCATCCAGGCGTCGCCAAGATCACGTTTACCGGCTCGGACGCGACAGGCGCAAAAGTCTATGAGACGGCTGCGCGCAGTCTGAAACGCGTGTCGCTCGAACTTGGCGGGAAGTCCCCCAATATCGTCTTCGAAGACGCCGATCTGAGTGCTGCCGCAGCCGGCGCAATCTCCGGCATCTTCGCGGCGACGGGCCAGACCTGCATCGCCGGCTCGCGCCTCTTGGTGCAGAACTCGATCAAGGAACCGTTTGTCGCGCGCCTCTTGGAATTGGCTCGATCCGCCAAGATCGGCGATCCTATGAAGTCGGACACGAACATCGGCCCAATCACCACGCCTGCGCAGTACAAGAAAGTCCTCGATTACATAGAGGTCGCGAAGAGCGAGGGCGCATGCTGTCTGTTCGGCGGAAAGCCGGCCTCCGGTGATGGCATCATCGGCGGTCAATTTGTCGAGCCAACTATCTTCACCGATGTCGACAACAGCATGCGTATCGCACGCGAGGAGGTTTTCGGACCGGTCCTCGCAATCATCGGATTCGATACCGAGGACGATGCCATCCGCATCGCCAACGATACCATCTACGGCCTTGCAGCTGGCATATGGACCCGCGACCTGGCGCGCGCAGTGCGCGTGCCGAAGCAATTGCGCGCTGGCACCGTCTGGGTGAACACCTATCGCGCCATCAGCTACATGATGCCGTTCGGCGGTATGAAGCGTTCGGGTGTCGGCCGCGAGAGCGGCATCGATGCGGTTCGTGAATATCTGGAGACCAAGAGCGTCTGGATCTCCACCGCACAGGACGTTCCGTCCAATCCCTTCGTCATGCGGTGAGCGGAACGTGACTACATTTGGGTCGGCGGCAGGCCGATGCGAAGGCTGGGACCAAAGCCTTCTGGTTGGACTGCGATCGCCGGCCGAGTAGTTGACACTGCACCTAGCCAGAGGCGGTCGGCGGACTCTGGTTTTGTGGATTCTGCCGGCATTCACCCAGAGGGCGCCTCCTTCGCCATCAATGGCAAAATGATCGATATCTCGATGCGTCAACGGGCAGAGGCGCTTCCCGAACGCGTGCAAGCGATCGCTGCCGAAGGCAATCGGTGTCCAATTAATTAGTATTGACTAATGAATTAGTCATCGCTAATGAGTTCTTTATGCATGTAGCCACCCCCATCGATATCGTGATGCGCGCCCTTGCAGATCCAACCCGGCGCGCCGTGTTCGAGCGGGTGATCAGCACCGGTGAGATTAGCGTAGTCGAACTCACGCGGGAGAGCGGGGTAACGCAAGGCGCCGTCTCCCAACATCTGAAAGCTTTGAAGCATGCTGGTCTGGTCGCCGAACGACCCGAGGGTCGAAAGGTCTATTATCGCGCCCAACCTGAGGGCCTCGCCCCACTTTTCGATTGGATAAGCCATTACGGCGTCTTCTGGCGCAATCGGTTCGCCAATCTTCGTACCCTCCTGAAGGAGATTGATCCATGACTGGCGCCGAATTGAAACCCGACACGCAGGAGATTGTGGTTGACCAGATTTTCCCACATGCGCCTGAGACAATCTGGAAGACACTGACAAACGGCGAGCTGATGAGCCGCTGGATAATGGCGCCCACGGGATTCGAGCCGGTAGAGGGCAAGCATTTTACGTTCCAGACAAAGCCGGCCGGCGCCTGGGACGGTACCATTCACTGTCAGGTACTGGAGGTGAAGCGCAACGAACGCCTCGCCTATGCTTGGAAGGGAGGACACGAGGAGAACGTCGGATACGGCTCACTATTGAATACAGTGGTCACATGGACGCTTTCGAAGGTCGAGAACGGAACGCGCCTTCGGCTTGTCCATTCCGGCTTCGTCCTGCCAAGGAACGATACGGCTTACAAGAACATGAGCGAAGGCTGGAAAAACGTTCTCAAGAACATCGGTAGTACTGCCAACGAGCAGGCTTGAGTGCAACGAAGGCAATCGTCTCCGCCCGCCCATATCGGGTGAGCGAAAGTTTGATACCCTCAGATCTTTTTGCGCCAGCGGCGATTCTATGAAGGTGAGAAGACATGAACGAGCCCTATACCGGTGGATGCGCCTGCGGCGCGATTCGTTACAAAATGTCCGCCGAACCCGTGATGATGACCGATTGCCAGTGTCGTCAATGCCAGCGTGAAAGCGGCACGGGGCACTTGTCCCACCTGATCTTTCCGCGTTCAGCGACGAGCATCCAAGGAGAGGCGACGCATTGGGAGTTGGTCGGTGATAATGGCACCGTCAAAATACGCGCCTTCTGCCCTACTTGCGGGTCACCGGTCTACGCGACGTTTCGCGACATGCCGAATTACCTAGTTGTGCGCGCTGGGAGTCTTGATGATCCTAGCCGGTATAGGCCACAACAGGTCACATGGACGGCAGCTGGTTATGCTTGGGACCACCTCGACTCAGCTCTTCCGAAGTTCGAAAAAATGCCCCCAGCGTGACACATGGGGTAGCCAGATCAAAACGAGCGACGGCGGGAGCATCGACCTGCTGGTGCCCGGCGGAAAGATCGATGCCGGCCTGTCCTTCGTTACACCGGACATCACTGGCGGATTCCCCAAGACGCCCGGCCTGCTCGGTATCATCACGCTGTGGGGCGGCGCCATCAACAGCTTCAGCACCGGATCGGTGGAGGTGAACCAGAACCGCATCAAGACCTTCGGTGGCGGCGATATCCTGATCTGGTCGGAAGGCGACATCGACGCCGGCAAGGGCGCGAAGACCGCATTGATCTCAACGCAGCCGGAGGTCACCTACGACCCCTCGACCGGCACCTTCACGACCAAGTTGTCGGGAGGTGCTGCGGGCAGCGGCATCGGCAAGACGCGGCCCGACGTGCCTGCCGCCGACGTCATCTCATTGCTGATGGAGAAATTTCTGACCTCCGCATAGCCCTGTGGGATGTTGGCGACTATCCTGCTTATATCGACCCTCACTGCACTAACGGCCATCCCGCCCCAGGATCAGCAGGCTTGGTGCATGATTATGCGGGTCCACCCGCCCGGAGGAGGATGCGGACGTCATCGAATTTGACCGCGTACTTGCGCTGCCGACGGCTGGACGAAGGGCGCAGCTCGTCGACGATGCAAACGCGAGGCTAAGTATCCGTGTTATTGCAGGTCGCGTGCCGGACAGTTGGTTTGTTGGATCGCCGACTCATGGCCCGCCTTTGCGGGCCATGATCATTACGCGCGTAAGAATAGGCAGCGTGACCGCCGGGGATTTCGCCGCGATCGGCTGCAGCGAAATGGACGGACGGTCACCTCGGGTCACCGGGGGCAAAGTCGGTCGAGAACAACCTTTCCCAGCATGCGGCCGCTCTCAACCAGCGCATGTGCCTCCCGAAGTGAGGTGGGTGTGAGCGGGCCGAGCTTCGTCGTCGCCGTCGAGCGCAGGACGCCGGCTTCGGCGAGCGAGGAGATTTCATCAAGGATCTTATGGTGGGCAATCATGTCGGCGCCACCGAAATGCTGCCGCGTCACCACATCCTCCCAATGCAACGATGCGCTCTTGGGCCGCAGAGGTGCGGCGTCGAGGGATGCGTGGTTGGTGATCACGCCGATCTTGCCCCCTGGTGCAATGATCTTGGTGATCGCAGTCCAGTGCAGGTCCGTCTGATTGAGGGCGGCGATGTGGGTGATGTCCGGCGCGTCAATTCTAGCGAGCTCGTCTGTCATCGACTGCGAATGATCGATCACGTGGTGGGCGCCAAGCGAGAGGCACCAGTCACGGCTCTCGGGACGTGAGGCGGTGGCGATCACGGTTAGTCCGGAGAGGCGCCGTGCGAGCTGGATCAGCATCGAGCCGACGCCACCCGCGCCACCAATGATCAGCAAACCGCCCGCATCGTGTCGCTTTCCCAAGCCAACGCCAAGGCGGTGAAACAGCAATTCCCACGCCGTGAGCGACGTGAGGGGCAGCGCCGCCGCCTGCGCAAAGCTGAGCCGCGCCGGCTTGCGGCCGACGAGGCGTTCGTCGACGGCGTGGAGCTCGGCATTACCGCCGGGCCGGCTCAGACTGCCGGAATAGAAGACCTCGTCGCCAGGGCGAAAAATTGTGACCTCGCTTCCGACATCGACGACGATACCAGCAACGTCCCAACCAAGGATATCGACGGCATCGCTCATCAAGACCTGACCGAGACGGATCTTGGTGTCGACAGGGTTGACGGAGACGCCGCATACTGAGACCAGGAGGTCACGAACACCCGGGACAGGATCCTTCTTGTCGGCGATCGTGAAGCACTGAGGATCGGACAGGACGGCGCCTGGACGGTAAGTGATAGCTTGCATGTAATTTTCCCTCGACGCTGATCTGTCGGAGAAATCGTTACGTAGCTTGTGTTTGCTAGTACGGCCATTTGGCGTACTAGGTTTCCGAAAGGGAACTATGGTATGAAGATCAAGCACTATTCAGACGTGCCGGGGTGCCCGGTGGAGGTGACCCTCGATCTCATCGACGGGCGCTGGAAAGGCGCCATGCTCTTCCATCTGCTTGATGCGGGATGCCTGCGGTTCAACGCGCTTCATCGTCGCCTGCCTGGCATTACGCAGCGGCTCCTGACCAAGCAGCTTCGTGAGCTCGAGGAGGTCGGGCTGGTTCTACGGACCGTCTATGCCGAGGTCCCTCCACGAGTGGAGTATCGCTTGACTGAGGAAGGCGAAAGCCTGAGGCCCCTCGTCGAAATGCTCTCGAAATGGGGAGAAGAAAGACTGAACCGGCAACGCGCGAAACAAGCTCGCGCGCCGCTACTTGCTCGAACAAAGCTCGCTCGAAGTAAATGCAGGACATAAGTCCCGAGAAGGTCATCTTTGAGCATGGATTGCTCAATCAGTCCCTTACCACACGAATCAGCGCTAGCGGGATTTGTTTCGAGCTCATCGCAGAACTGGCGCGCGCGAGATCAGCAGGTCATCCGCCCGGCTTCTTCCAGCCGCGATGATACGCTCCGGGCGAAATACCGTGCAGACGTTTAAAGGCGTGAGCGAAGGCGTATTCGGAAGAATATCCGATCTGAGCAGCGATAGCGGCAAGCTGTAGATCGGAATCTCGCATGAGACGAGTAGCGACCATCATCCGCCACAAGGTCAGATAAGCTGCGGGGGATTGGCCAAGAAGACTGGAAAACCGACGCGCAAATGCGGCGCGCGAAAGCCCTGCTGCACTTGCAAGCGTCGCAACTGTCCATGGCTTTGCCGGTTCACTATGGATACCAGCCAGGGCGGCAGCGATTCGTGAGTCCTTTAGTGCTGCTGACCAACCGGCAGTACGTCTGCGATGGCTGCTCTCGGCCAGCCAAGTCCTAAGAATGTACAAGAACATCAGATCAAGGAGAGCACAGATGGCCGTATCGACTCCCAATAGCCCCCGATCAACCTCCGCTCCCAATAGTTCGATCGTCGCACGCAACTGCCATTGGGCGCCAGCTTCTGCCGGGAAATGCAACATCTCGGGCATCTCCTCCAGCAACGGGTGAAAACAAGAACGATCGAGCAGATAGGCACCACACAACATCGCTACGTTCGCGGACAATGCATTCTTAACGCGGCAGTTCTCGGTCGACTCGAGTTGTTCAATCGAGATATTGCTCGATGTTTCCTGGTCACCATCGAACGATACAGCTGTCGGCTTCTCCATCAGCGCATGGGCTGATCCGCGCGGGAAAAACACGATGTCGCCGGGCCTGAGCTGCGCCGGCTCAAAACCGGGCGCCGCAACCCAACATGTGCCCCGCAGTACCACATGAAACCCCGCTGCCTCGCTTTGTGCCAACCGGCGATGAAAGGGCGAACGTCGATGCACGCGGGCTGAATGGGGTCTTCCCAGTCGGCTCACGCTGATGATGTCGGACAGAAGATCCACGGCAATCGTCTCAATTATTCGATTGAAAGACGAATAAACATGTTTTCGCTCCCATCTCGCATTGTTCGTATCTTACGCGGCGCTACCGTCAGATCAACCTTGATGCAAGGAGCGGTTGTACGATGCGAGTTGCTGTTTACGGAGCCAATGGCTTTCAGGGGAAATTGACCACCGCCATGCTGATGCAGAACGGGATTCAAGCTGTTCTCGTTGGGCGCAATCAAGAGCGCCTGACTGCCGCGGCCGGCGAGCTGGAAATGTCCGCCGTGGAGCTGAGAGTTGCGGAGGCAACGGATCGGCGGGCCCTGCTTCGCGCATTCGAAGGGTGCGGTGCGGTCATCAATTGCGCGGGCCCCTTCACCAGACGCGCAGAGCCGATCGTCAGCGCGGCAATCGCCGCCGGCTATCACTATGTCGACACTGCCGGCGAACAGGGGTTCGTGAAGTCGGTGTTCGATAATTTCTCGGGCGAAGCGCAAAAGGCGGGCGTCACCGTGCTCCCGTCGGCGACCGACGGGGCGGTTCCGGGCGACCTCGTGGCGCATATGATCGCCAGACGGGCGGGCCAGATCGATAGCATCATAGTAGCCCATAAGATCGTCGGAGGCGGCGGTCCATCAAAGGGCTCCTTGCGGTCCGTCGTGGAGACTTGCGGGGATATCGCTGCCGGCGGATTGACCTATGAAGACGGAGCATGGCGAAACGGTGAACCGCTCGACAGGTCCACGATCGCCTTCTTAGGCGACGAAGAGGTGGCCATATCGAAGTTTCCCCTGATCGAGGCGGTTACAATACCGAGGCATGTTTGGGTGCGTCGTGTCGTCGGGGTGATCGAAACATCCATCGCGACGCGACTATCTGTTCCTTTCTCGGAGCAAATGATCGAAGCCGTCTCAAACCCGTCGCCGGACGTCCGGAAGGATCAAACATTTTTGATCGTCTTAGAGGCCACGTCGACCGATGGCGGCGTACTCAGAGGGACGGTGGAAGGTACCGACGCTTATGGAACCACTGCCGCCATTGCCGTTGAATGCACCAGACGGCTCGTGGAGGGCCAAGCAAGATCAGGTGTGCTGGCGGCTTCGCAAGCTTTCGAGCCCGTTGAATTTCTCGACCGCCTAGCTGCCTATAACGTTCGTTGGCGGATCGAGGAGAAGACACGAAAGGCATTCATGCCATGAAGCCACCGTTGAGTGTCGAAATCCGCGATCTGCGATGATGATCGTCGCAGCCTGTCATTCGGCCTGCAATGTTTGCAAGTGACACCCCCGAGTCCTGGCAAGCACACTCAAGTCTCCGAAGAGTGTCGCAGCGTGCGCCGTTCTCGTTGAGAAATGCCGCAACGAATTGGGTGAAACGACCGCGAACAAAACGGGACAGAGGCACCCGCCACAACGAGAAAAATCGATAAC
The DNA here is from genome assembly GCF_004296405.1 of Bradyrhizobium sp. Leo170. Lineage (GTDB taxonomy): Bacteria > Pseudomonadota > Alphaproteobacteria > Rhizobiales > Xanthobacteraceae > Bradyrhizobium. Next base: position 43,549 of record NZ_PSRR01000009.1, on the reverse strand, counting down.
TTAGAAAATGTTCACTGCGTTCGGAACGCAGTGGTCTCAACCTATCAGATCGCCACTTGAACCGAATGTCGGTATCGGTGGTTGCGCCTCCCCGCAACCAAGTAGACCTAAACTCCCGTAGCCAAAAGCTGCGGGAGTTTTCGTTTGTGTGCCTTTGCGGGTTGCGAGCCGCTGTCCAGCTCAGAACCGTCCCCAACTCGCCATAGCGTGTGGCATCGATTTGCCCGCGCTTGGCGCCAGGACGCAGCAGGATTCGTTCGATCAGGACACGCAGGGCCTGTGCGGCCTCTGCGCGATCTTCCGGATGGTTCAAGGCCTCGGTCAGGTACGCGACCTTCTTGGCATAAAGTTGCGAGGCGCTCGGGAGCATATTCGGGGTGTCGGCCCGCAATCGAAGAGCAGGACCGAGAGCTCCGCCTGGCGTGCTTCCGACCGAGGCGGTGACGGCTGTATCGGGTGGAGGGCTGGTGCACCTGTTCTCGCGGCTGTCAGCGTAGCGCTGGATCGTGCTTCTCAAATCGTCGGGCGTGTCGGCGATTGTCCGGGCGCCAGGAGAGCTGCGGCGAGGGCTGCTGCAGCCTTTCCGGGCCGCGCCCTCTCATAGATCGCGAATTCAAGGTCTGGCAGACGAGGCAGACCTTCTTCCGATCCCAGAACGCGCAGGCCAGTGACAACTGCGCTCACTGGAAGTGGCGTAATCGCAAGACCCGCAAGCGAAGCCGCGCGCACACCTGTCAGGCTGGGACTTGTATAGACGATCTCCCAGATCAGATTGCTTCGGTCGAGCGCGGCGAGCGCCGCCTCCCGCGAGACTGATTTGTCGCGATAAAGCGCGAGCGGCAATGTCGCTCCGGGAGCGAGATCGAAACTCTCCGCCGCCACCCAGACCAGCGGCTCGCGCCACACCAGCCGTCCGCGCGACGTGCCAAGCGGGCGCTTGGCGAACACGACGTCGAGCCGGCCTGCGCCGAGCTGCCCGATCAATTCCGCGCTGACCCCGATCTGCACCTCGAGCTTCACGCCGGGATGCAACGCCGCGAAACGACCGCTATGGGAGATCGCGCAGCACAGCTTTGCCGAGGCCGAAATCGCGGCTTTGCGCGGGCTTACGCCGGACGATCTTTGCGACCGCTTCTATGATTGCTGGACCCTGAAGAAAGCCTATCTGAAGGCGAGGGGCCTGGGCTTGCGTCTTCCGCTCGATCAGTTCGCGATCCTGTTCTCCGGCCCCGCTATCGGCATCAGCTTCACGCGCGAAATCGATGACGATCCCAAGCGCTGGCATTTCACCAGGCATTCGCCTTCACCGCGGCATCGGCTGGCGATTGCCGATGGCAGCGGAACGCCCGGCGGTCTGCCGATCACAATGCGACCGTGGCCGGTGCCGCTCGTGTGAATCGCTTGCTCGACGCTTGATCAGATATTGGTCTTCCCGGCGCCCGCGCCACGGCTGGGTCGGATGATGCCGTCGCGGATCAAATCACCGCAAATCTCCTTCAAGAGCGCTATGGTCTCGCGCGTGGCCCGGCTGACGGGACGTCCACGCGGCAAGGCCAGGATGCGGTTTGCATGCATCCAAGACAGCGGAACGGCCGAAAGCGCGCCGGCCTCGACCTCCCGATAGATTCCGGAATAGGGCATCAGCGCATAGCCGAGTCCCGAGGCCACCATGCGCTTCATGGAGATCGAGCTGTCGACGCGCAATCGGCTCGCGACCTCCGGCGGGAATGGCGAGCGGCTCAGCGGCAGCACGGCGCGTGGCAGGGTCTTGAATTCGGGGCGCGTGAGCTTGCCGCGCTTGAGCAGGGGATCGCGCGGCGGACCGATCAGGTAGGTCTGCTCGACGACAAGCGTGTCGTAATCGAGGTGATCGTTCGGTATCGGCGAGGTGAGGATGGCGAGATCGAGCTGGCCGCGCAGCAGCCGATCACTGGCCAATTCCGTCAGTCCCTCGCTGAGCTCCAGGCTCACGCGCGGAAGGCGTTCGACGACCAGTTGGGCGAGCGGCGGATAGAACACCTCGCCGAGAGAAGGCGGCGCGCCGAGCCGCACGGTGCCGCTCGGCTCGCGGTTCTCGGTGCGCACCTCGGCCTTGATGTCGTCGACCAGGCCGAGCAGCCAGCGTCCGCGCTCGAGCAGCACCTTGCCCGACTCCGTCACCGCGACGCCGCGCGCGGTGCGCGTCAAGAGCGCGCCGCCGAGCTCGTATTCCAGCTCCTTGATGTGCCGGCTGAGCGCGGATTGCGCGACGTTGACACTGCTTGCCGCCGCGCCAAAGCCGCCGCGCTCGGCCACGGCGATGAAGTAGCGGAGCTGGCGCAGGTCCATTGACGGCCTCCATCTCGAAACGAGATCGGAAGCATATCAAACATATTCTTGTGAGATGTCAAAAACGGCGCATCCTGCCGCCAACAAGACCAACGGGGAAGGAAACGCCCATGGGCACGTCTTCTGAGACGCCTCGCCGCGCGTCCGTCATGATCGTCGGCGGCGGGCCGGTCGGGCTCGCGATGGGGCTTCTGCTCGATCGCTTCGGCATCGACGCCGTCATTGTCGAGAAGAGCCCCACCACCACGGATCATCCGAAATCGCGCGGCTGCTGGGTGCGCACCATGGAGATTTTCCGCCAATGGGGCGTCGAGCAGGCGATCCGCGACCGCGGCCTGCAGGATTCCACCGACATGTTCGTGCAGGTCGAAAGCATCGCCGGCCGCGAGATCAGCCGCTCGCGTCCCGAGCCCAATCTCGGCCAGACGCCGGCCTGGAAATCGCTGGTCGCGCAGGACGCGGTGGAGGAGGAGATCTACAAGGTTGTGGCCCGCTCCAAGCTGGTGGAGGTGCATTTCTCGACCGAGTTCATGGGCTTCGAGGAGGCCGAGGACGGCGTCGTCTGCGAGACCCGCTCGGTGGAAACCGGCCGCGGCGAGTTCTGGAACGCCAAATATCTCCTGGCCTGCGACGGCGCCGGCAGCCAGACCCGCCGCCGCGCCGGCATCGACATGGTGGGGCCGGCGACGCTTGCGGTGATGCTCAACGAATATTGGCACGCCGATCTGTCGCGCTTTCCGATCACGCGCGAGGCGGCCGGCTACCAGGTCTATAGCGACAAGCCGGGCATGCCGCGGCGAGCCGGCATTCTCAACACCAACGGCCGCGACCGCTGGCTGTCGGTGATCCAGATCGGCGAGGAGAAGGACGAGCGGCCGCGGCCGTGGACCGATGCCGAGACGGTCGAGATCATCCGCGCCCATGTCGGCGTGCCCGATCTCGACGTCACGCTGCTCAACCGCTCGATCTGGCGCATGAGCAAGCAGGTCGCGTCGCAGTTCAAAAAAAACCGCGTCTTCGTGGTCGGTGATGCCGCACATCGCTTTCCGCCGACCGGCGGCTTCGGCTTGAACTCCGGCGTGCAGGATGCGCACAACCTCGCCTGGAAGCTCGCTTACGTGCTGCGCGGGATCGCCTCCGAGAAGCTGCTCGACACCTACGACGTCGAGCGCCGCCCGGTGGCGCAATCCAACGCCGACTTCTCCTACGGCAACCTGATCCGCTTCCGCCGGCTCGACGATGCGGTGCGCTCGGGCAATGAGGACCGCATCCGCTTCTGGGTCAATGATCTCGACAATCACCTGCACTCAATCGGCCAGGCGCTCGGCTTTTCCTATGAGGAGGGCGCGGTCATCCCCGACGGCACGCCGCGCGGCGGGCATCTGACGCGCTACTATTTCCCGTCCGATCGGCCGGGCGGGCGCTTCCCGCATCTGTGGCTCGACATGGCGCGGAAACACTCCACGCTCGACTGGTTCGACAAGGAGTTCACGGTGGTCGCCGGCCCGCTCGGCGGCGCCTGGCTGGAGGCGGGCCGCGCAGTGTCGGAGAAGACAGGCATTCGGCTGAACCTGCAGCAGCTGCCGAATGCGCATTCCTCCGACGGGATCCAGATGGGTCCGCGCGGCGCCGTGCTGGTGCGGCCTGACGGCCATGTCGCCTGGCGCATCCCCTACATCCCGGAAAATCCCGCCCGCGAGCTCGCCGCCGCGCTGCAGACCGTGTTGCACTAGCCATGGAGCGCATAGAAGCCAACGGCATCTCGATCAGCTTCAAGCGCTCGGGCGAAGGCCCGCCGCTGGTGCTGCTGCACGGCGCGGAAGCCGATCATGCCATGTTCGATGCGTTTGCTGCACACCTTGCGCCGCATTTCACCGTCATCGCCTACGACCAGCGCGATTCCGGCGGCACGCGCAATCCGGCCACGCCCTATGGTCTGGGCGAGCTCGCCGACGATCTCGCCGCATTGATCGCCGGCCTCGGCCTGTCGCGCGCCCATGTGTTCGGCACCTCGTTCGGCGGCGCCATTGCGCAAGTTGCGGCGGTCCGCCACCCGGCGCGCATCGACCGCCTGGTGCTCGCCTCGACGTTTCGGGTCGGCGTATCGGTGGCGTCGATCAACCCGGAAGGTTTTCCCCGGTTTGCCGAGCTGCGGGCGAAGCTGCCGGAGTCGCTGTCGGCCTTCGCCGAATATTTCTTCCCGCCCAGCTACATCGCAACCTACCCGCAGGCACTCGGCATTTTCAGCGGCAACAAGCGCGATGCCGGCCAGCGCGAGCGCCGCGGCGCGGTGCTGGCGCAACCGATCGCGATATCGCTCGCCGACATCAAGGCGTCGACCCTGGTGCTGGCCGGCCGCGACGATCGCCTGATCCCGCCGGCGCACACGCTGTCGCTGGCGCGCGAGATTGCGGGGGCACGCACGGCGGTGATCAACGGCGTCGGCCATGTCGGCACGATCCAGGATCCGGCCGCGGTCGCGGCGCAGGTGATCGCCTTTCTACACGGCAAAAAAACAGAACATATCGCGGAGGAGAACGACCATGGCGGAATTCGGGGAGGATCTGGTCACAGCCTATGACCGGGCGCGGCTCGATGCGCGTTACTGGATCAGCATCGCACTCGGCATCTCTACCAGCGTGTTCGACTATTTCGACTATTTCGTCGTCGGCTTCCTGGTCGCGGTGCTGGCGCCGCAATGGCAGTTGAGCTTCGGGCAGACCTCGCTGATCCTGCTCGCCGCAGGCGTCGGCGCCATCCTGGGATCGCTGGCCTGGGGCGCGCTCGCCGACCGCTTCGGGCGCAAGGCGCTGCTGGTGGCCGGCGTCACCCTGTGCGCGCTGAGTGCGGGCTCGGTCTCTTTCATCCCCGATGGCGCCTGGGTCGCCTTCGCCGTGCTCCGCTTCTTCGTCGGTTTCGGCGTCGGTGCCGCCGCCTCCGTCGCGGTGCCCCTGATCGTCGAATATACGCCGACCCGGCATCGCACGGTGATCACCAGCGCCACCGTGATTCCGGTCTCGCTCGGCATCCTCGCAGCCTCGCTCTCGGCCGCGACGCTGCTGCACCAGATCGGCTGGCGCGGACTGGCCGCGCTAGGTTTCCTGCCGCTCGTGCCGGCGCTCCTGATCGCGCTGATCATGCCGGAATCCGTGCGCTGGCTGGTGTCGCGCGGCCGCGATGCGGACGCACGCCGCATCGTCGCGCGCGCTTTGCGCGTAGCGCCCGAGGCGCTGCCGCCGCCGGCGGTCGAAAGCGTCAGCCGCCCGCAGGGCGCGGGCTTCTCCGAGTTGCTCGCGGAGCCCCGGCGATTCTGGCTGACGGTGATCGTCTGGTTCGGCGCCAGCACCGCCAATTACGGCGTGTTCCTGTGGGGGCCGACCATCGTTGCGCTGTTGACGGGCGTGTCGCCGGTCGAGGCCGCTCATTTGTTCGTGATCGTGTCGCTCACCGGCATGGTCGGGCGGGCCATCTTCTCGGTGCTGCCGCAATGGATCGGGCGGCGGCGTTGCGGCGCGATCATGGGCTACGCCATTGCGGTGTCGCTCGGCGCTGCGGGCGTATTTTTCGATCGCACCCTGTTCGGCTATCCCGCCTTCGTCGTGCTGCTGATCCCGGCTGCGTTGTTCTTCGACGGCGGCTTCTCCAACATCGCGCCCTACTCCGCCGAGATCTTCCCGGTTCGCCTGAGCGCGCGCGGCGTCGGCCTCGCGCAGGCGGCCAACGGCGTCGGCAAGATCGCAGGTCCGTTGTGTCTGGCACTTATCGCGGGCACCTCGAACCTGATCACGCCGAAGGCCACCATCGACGCGGTGACGCCGGCGTTCCTGTTTCTGGCCGCCTGCGGTCTTGCGATCGGGCTTGCCTTCACGCTGCTCGGCATCGAAACCCATGGCCGGCCGTTGGCTTTGGATGCGCCGCAAGCCGGTGAGACCGCGGGAACCGTGGTCGTCAGCCTCGGCGGCGAGCCGGAGGGCGTTGCGGCGCGGCCGACGCCGACTTAGCTTTCGCTTGAGGCTCCATCATAACAAACAAGGAAACGCATGATGCAAGAGAGCGTCCACACCCGAACGGCCTCCCGTGCCATCCCCTTCGACACCGGCAAGCTTGACCGGCTGATGGAGCAGGCAGGCCTCGACCTGCTGCTCGTCACCTCCAAGCACAATGTGCAATACATGCTCGATATCGAGCGCGCGATCTTCTTCGACTACATGGATGCGCTCGGCGTCAGCCGCTATCTGCCAGTGGTCATCTATGCCAAGGGCGCGCCGGACAAGGCCGGCTATGTCGCCCATCGGATGGAGACCTATCAGCGCCGGCTGGAGCAGCCATGGCTTAAGGAGGTGCGCATCTCCGGCAACGGCTCCGTCGATGCGATCGCAAGCGCGGTGGAGATGATCCGCAAGAGCGGCGTTCCCGCCAAGCGCATCGGCGTCGAGATGGCTTTCCTGCCGATGGATGCCGGCGACGCGCTGCGTGACGCGTTTCCGGACAGCGAGATCAAGGATGCGCTGTTCGTGCTGGAGCGGCTGCGCGCGGTGAAGACGCCGGCGGAACTGGCCAAGCTGCGCACGGCTTCCGATCTCGTGATCGCGTCCATGCTCGACGTCATCGCCCACCACGGCCCCGGCACCACCAAGCGGCAGCTGTTCGATGCGCTGAAGGTCGCGGAGGTCAAGCGCGGCTTGACGTTCGAATATTGCCTGCTGGCGGCAAGCACGAGCCACAACCGGGCGCCGTCGGAGCAGCGCTGGGAGCAGGGCGACGTGCTCTCGCTCGATTCCGGCGGCAATTATCACGGCTACATCGGTGATCTCGCCCGCATGGCCGTGCTTGGCGATCCCGATCAGGAACTGAAGGATCTGCTTGCCGAGATCGAAGCCGTGCAGCGCGCGGCCTTTGCCGTGATCAAGCCCGGCGCCATGGGCGGGGCGATCTACACCGCCGCCGAACGCGCGCTGAAGGAGACGAGCCAGCGCGACCACACCGAGTTCCTCGCCCACGGCATGGGCCTCGTCAGCCACGAGGCGCCGCGGCTGACCGCGACCGGCCCGGTTCGCTACGACGCCTATGATGCTGAGCGGCCGCTCGAGGCCGGCATGGTGATCTCGGTGGAAACCACGATGAAGCATCCGAAGCGCGGCTTCATCAAGCTCGAGGACACGGTGGCCGTGACCGCAACCGGGCACGAAATCTTCGGCGAAGGCGGCCGCGGCTGGAATTTAGGTGGCACGGCGGTGCGGTAAAAACGCCGCTGGCCTGGCAGTGGTCCGGCCGCGAACTCGGTTCACCTCTCCCATAGGGCCGAAAGTGATTCCCGCGGATTTGTGAATGTGATTCGAGTAGCAGTTCAACGGACGCCGTCACGATGCCTGCGCGTTGCACCCTCCAGCTCTCGCGCGAGTGTGCGCGGAATTGCCCGCGCATGCGCACGATTTCTTGCGCACCGAGTCGAGCTTCACAGGAAGCTCAGGTCGTCTGGCAGCTCGCCGAACTTCCGGATCAGTTTGACGTGGGCGAACTCGCCGCTGCCGGGATCTCCGGCCTGTTGAAGGCGATCACGCCGATGCAGCCTTTGCGAGAGCTTCGGCTCTCCCCCAAGTCCGGTTCTCGTCTGGGACGCCGCAACGAATTCGCAACGAATTGCGTGAAACGACCGTGAACAGAACGCGACCAATGCGGTCCCCATATCAAGAAAGATCAATAACTTAGAAGATGCTCACTGCGTTCGGGACGCAGTGGTCGCCCTCCGTACGTATTCGCCGAGGCTTTCGCTCAGCAGCCTCGGGCCTTCAGGCGCGGATCTGGTCGAGCATAAGCCGGACGTGCTGGCAGACGAACACCGTTTTTCAGCCGCAGCTCAATTGGTGGTTTTGTTCCACGACGATCGAAAATGCTTTATCTTTCAACGGAGATTGACTGACACTCTCTCCGCCATTTGTACGATTTTGTACGCCAACCTACTCTATTGAGCGATTTCGCGCGACAGCATTCGCGCAGGCGCCCTGACGCGCGCGGGGCCCGGACATGGGCGCTCCAATTCCAGGACAGTAACTCGTCCAGCCGGTGAGCCGGGTGAGCGGCAATACGGAGACATGGGATCCGTGAAGCACACCTGCGAGTTGATGCCGTTCATTTTCGACGATTATGCCGACTGCCGAACTACGCCTGTTGGTGTTGAGAAGTGTCGTCGTTTGCGCGTACTTGCGACTGCCTCCAGGCCGCTGCACTGGTGAAGAGGGATCAGCCCTGGCCCGCGATCGCCGCGGCCGCACGCTCGGCGATCAGGATCGTCGGCGTCTGGATGTTGCCAGAGATCATCATCGGGATCACCGAGGCGTCGGCGACGCGAAGGCCTTCGAGGCCGTGGACCTTGAAGGTCTGGGGATCGACCACCGCCATCCCGTCGTTGCCCATACGGCAGGTCGAGGAGGCGTGATACAGCGTGGTACAATGGCCGCGCACATATTCGGCGATGTCGGCATCACTGGTCGCCTCCACGCTCGGCGTGACTTCACCCTCGATCAGCTCTTTGAGCGGTGACTGGGCGGCGATGCGGCGGTTGATGCGCACGCCCTCGACCAGCGTTGCGATGTCGCGGCCACTCGGATCGGACGAGAAGTAGCGCGGGTCGATTGCCGGATATTCCAGCGGATCGGCCGAGCGCAAGGTCAGTTCGCCACGGCTGTTCGGCCGCTGCAATGTCGAGTGCAAGGTGATGCCCGGCTTCGAGGACAGGAAGCGGACGTAGTCACGGTGCGGGCTGATCGCGCCATAGAGCTGCAGGTCGGGCTCGACGTCCGGACGGCTGCGGACGTGCGCGCCGGCTGCGACCCAGGGCGAGGAGCGGGGGCCGCTGCGACTGTCCTGCCATTCCCTCAGGCTGGCCTCCAGGCTCTCATCGGTCCAGGCGCCGACACCGATCTTCTCCTTGGTGTAGAAAGTGATCGGAATGTTGATGTGGTCCTGGAGATCCTTGCCGACCCCGGGCAGGTCGTGCACCGGCGTCACGCCGACGGACTTGAGCTCGTCGGCGGGGCCGATGCCCGACAGCAGCAATTGCTGAGCGGAGCCGATCGCACCTGATGACATCACGACATCGCTCGCCGCCTGCGCGGTCTTGAGCTGGCCGTTCTCGAGATACTCGACGCCGGTGGCGCGGCCCTTTTCGACGACGATCCGGATCACGCGCACGCCGGTCTTGACGGTGAGATTCCGACGCTCCAGCGCCGGCCGCAGATAGGCCTTGCCGGTTCCGAACCGCTCGCCCTGCTTGATCACGAACTGGAAGAAGCCTGCACCCTCCTGACTGTCACCGTTGAAATCGCGATTGTGCTTGTGGCCGGCTGCCTTGGCCGCCTCCAGCCAAAGCTCCTCATTGGGGTCGACGAAGGGAACGTGGGCGACATAGAGCAGGCCCTTGGTGCCGTGCATCGGGCTGTCGGTGAAGTCGGCATTGTTCTCAAATGCGATGAAATCCAGCAGCACTTTGCGCCAGCCCCAGCCGGTGCATCCGGCCTTTTCCCAACCGTCATAGTCGGAGGGCAGGCCGCGGATATAGATCATCGCATTCATCGCACCGGAGCCGCCGACCATCTTGCCGCGCGGCCAGAACACGCGGCGGCCGCGGCAGCTGGCCTGCGGCTCGGTGTAGAAGCCCCAATCGACCGCGGTGTTGAACATCGTCGGCCAGTCCGACGGAATGTCCGACGCCAACGGCGCGGCGCGGCCGGCTTCCAACACCAGCACCTTGCGGGCCGGATCTGCGGACAGCCGGTTGGCCAAGACGCATCCGGCCGAACCGGCGCCGACGATAATCGTATCGTACATCTCTCGCTCCATGGGTCACGCCGGCGTGTCGCCGGATATCTCTGCTGTCATCGCGGGATTGCGCGTGCGCAAGCGGCGCAAGCGGTCCCAGATGCTCTCAAAGAGGCCGATCAGCCCGTTCGGCATCAGCACCATGACGGCGGCGATGATGATGCCGAGCCCGAGCGAGCGGAATTCGCCGATCTCGCGCATCGCCTCGTCGGCGGCGACCAGCACGATGGCGCCGACCAGCGGTCCCCACAGCCGGCCGATGCCGCCCACGACCACCATGGCGATGATGAAGAACAGCTGCGAGAACGACAGCACGCCAGGACCGATCGCGTTGAAATGCGCGGCATAGAGCCCGCCGGCCAGGCCGGTGAAGAATGCCGACAGCCCGAACACCAGGAGCTGCATCTGGAAGCGGCTGATGCCGCGAGCTATGGCGCAGCCGGGATTGTCGCGCAACGCGCGGAAGGCGAGCCCGATCGGGCCGCGGATGATCGCCCAGGTGAACACCATCGTGATGGCGAACAGCGCCACGACAAGCGCGTAGTTGGCGACCAGGAACTTGGCCTTGAACATCGCGCGCGTGCCGAGATCACCGAAGCGAGCGAAGCCGACGGCGCCGCCGGTGAGTTGCCGGCATTGGGTGCCGACCATCACGAAGCAGTCCGTGTCGGTGACGATCAAAAGATACATCACCTGCGCGACCGCAAGCGTCAGCAGCGCAGTATAGGCGCCGCTCAGCCGCAGGCAGGCCGCGCCGATCACCAGGCTGAATAGCACGGTGGCAACAGCCGCGAGCGGCATCGCGGCCCAGATGTTGAGGCCGAAATAGAAGCACAGCATCGCGGTGGCGTAGCCGCCGAATCCGAACAGCGCCATCTGCGCCAGCGAGAAAACGCCAGAGAAACCGAACAGCAGGTTCCACTGCGAGGCGACGATCGCATAGAACAGGCCCAGCGTGACCTGGCCGATCACGTAACGGCTGTCGACATAGAACGGCAGCGCGACCGCCGCGGCGAGGACGACGAGGCCGACCAGGAGATGGGCGAGATCTTCGCGTTTCACATGGACCTCACAGACGCCGCACTTCGACCCTGCCGAACAATCCGCCGGGCCGGCGGATGAGCACCAGGATCACGATGGCGAGCAGAGCAGGGAAACCCCATCGCGCGCCGGCCAGGAACTGGACCAGCGCCTCGACGATGGCGAGACCGAACGAGGTGATGATCGCGCCGGGCAGATTGCCGAGCCCTGCCACCACGCACATGATGAAGGCCTTCAGCATCGGATCGGCGCCGAGCGAGGGCGAGAGCTGGGTAATCGATGACACCAAGACACCGCAGACGCCGGCGAGCATCCCGGACAGGATCAAGACCTGCAGATAGACCCGCGCGACCGGCACGCCCATCAGCTTGGCGGCATCAGGGTTCTGTGCAGTGGCACGGATGGCGCGGCCCGTCTTGGTGCGGGTCAGGAACAGCGCAGTGGCGCCCATCAGTGCGATGGCGCTGACGATGATGATGAGGTTCTGCCAGGGCAGCGCGAAGCCGCCGAGATTGATCGCGCCGCCAACCGAGAGCGGCTGCCCCAGCGGCTGGCCACCATAGAGCCGCAGCACGGCGTTCTCGAGCGTGAGCGCGACGCCGAAGGTCGCGATCATGATGGTGGTCTCGAAGGTCTCCGGGCTGCGGCGCGACAGCGGATAGGCGACCAGCACGAAGATCAGCGCTCCGATCACGCCGCCGACCGCGGCAGCGGCAAGCACCGCAAGCGGCACCGGCAACCCGAGTTGGCTGGCCGCCGTGAAGGCCGCGTAACCACCGAGCGTCAACAGTGTGCCATGCGCCATGTTGAGCATGCCGAGCGAGCCCCAGACCAGCGACAGACCGAGTGTCGCCAGCGCGTACAGAGCGCCGGTGGTGATGCCGGAGACGAGTACGGGTCCTATGATCTCCACGTCGTCAGCCTCCGAGATAGGTTGCGAGCAGCTCGTCGCGCTGCAGCAGCACGGCCGGTTCGCCCGACCAGACGAAGGCGCCGTTGTCGAGCAGATGGATGCGGTCGGCGATGTCGGCGACGCGGGCCGGGTTCTCCTCGACCAGCAGGATGGTGCGGCCGCTCGCCTTCAGCCGCGCGATCACCTCGTAGATCTGCTCGATGATGATCGGCGCGAGGCCGAGCGACGGTTCGTCGATCAGCATCACCGAGCCGTTCATCATCAAGCCGCGGCCGATGCCGACCATGCGCCGTTCGCCTCCGGAGAGGCTGGCGGCGATCTGGGTCTGGCGCTCGGCAAGCTTGGGCAGCAGGGTGAACACCTCGTCGAGCCGCCGCGCCACTGCCGCCTGGTCGGAATCGAGATAGGCGCCCATCAGCAGGTTCTCGATCACGCTCATCCCTGCAAACAACAGATCACCCTGCGGCACATGGATCACGCCGCTGGATGCCACGCGATGCGCCGGTTGGCCGGAGATCACGCGGCCGTTCAGCGATATCGATCCCTTGCGCACCGGAAGCAGGCCGGAGATCGCACGCAGCAGGGTGGATTTGCCGTGGCCGTTGGGGCCGACGACGGTGACGAGCTCGCCCGGATCGAGCGACAGCGATACGCCGGTCAGGACGTTACGGCCGTCGTAGCCGGTGACGAGCCCGTTGACGACGAGGCAGGGAGAGTTCGACGGTTCAACCATGCGCGCTCATCTCAGGCTGCTTGATGAAGAAGGCCTTCAACCGGCTGGTCGCGGCCTTGCCGAGATAAGTCTCGACCACGGTCTGGTCGTCGGCCACCGCCGCGGGCGCGCCTTCGAAGATCGATTTGCCATGGTGCATGATCACGACGCGCGTCGACAGCGAGAGCAGGAAGCGCATGACGTGCTCGATCAGCAGGATCGCAATCCCCGAGGCCGACAGCCGCTTCACGACGTCGGCGATCCGGTCGACCTCTGACGGGCTGAGGCCGCCGACCGGCTCGTCGAGCAGCAGCAATTGCGGCGAGGTCGCAACGGCGCCGGCGATCATCAGCAGCTTGCGGTCGAGCACCGGCAGGTCACGCGCGATGCGCTTGCGCCCGGCAAGGCCGACGAGATCGAGCGCTGTGGCGGCGCTCTGCCTGGCGGCACGGCTGATGGCAAAACCGGGAAAGCGGCGTTCGCTATGGCCGAAATGCGCGGCCACCTCGATATTCTCCTGCACCGACAGGCTGTCGAAGGCCGCATTGAGCTGAAAGGTACGGGCGATGCCGGCGCGGCACACCTCGTGCGCCGCAAGACCGGTGATGTCACGTCCCGCAAACAGGATGCGGCCATCGGTGATCGGGGTGACGGCAGTGACGACGTCAAAGAACGTCGTCTTGCCGGCGCCATTCGGCCCGCCGAGGCCGACCACCTCGCCGGGCCGGACGGTCAAGGAGAGACCGTCCACCGCGCGGAGCGACCCGAACGTCTTGGTCACGTCCTCGCAGACGAGCAGTGGATCATTCGTCTGGTCAGGAGAGGTCACCGCGCCAGCCTCTCACGCCTTGATCCAGGGCGGCAGCTTCATCGCGTCGGTGGCGTAGAGCGGAGGCGCGATCAGCTTGGGATCGGTGCGATAGTCCTGGTGTTGCAGGAACTGGTGCGCCATGCCGAGCGAGGGATCCTTGACCTGGGTCGGATAGCAGAACGCGGACTGGCCCTTCGGATCGGCGTGATAGATGCCGTTGACGCCGCGATAGATCAGCCGCTTCATCGCTTCCGAAACCTTGCGGGTCTGCTCCTTGTTGTTGGGCTCGCTGGCGCCGCCGGCGATCGCTGCCGACAATGCGTAGTGCCAGAGCCCGTCATAGGTCTGCGAGCCCGTGATGAAGGCAGCGTTGGCGCCGAACTTCTCGCGATAGGTCTTGCGGTAGGCCGCGGAGAATTCATCCGGCAGGCAGCCGATCACGGTGGAATAGATCACGCCGTTGATGGCTTCCTTGCCGATCTCGCGAAACGCCGGCAGCGATGGTCCGTACTGCATGTAGACCAGGCTCTGCGTCGGCTCGGGCAGGAACTGGGTCATGAACTGCGCCAGATCCTGCGGCAGGAAGTGCGTCACCGCAATCGCGGCCGGCGGATCCTGGCGCAGCTTGGCAAGCGTCGGTCCCCATTGATTGGTCGGGAAGGGCACGGTCTCGTAGAGCCCGAGCTCGAAGCCGAACTCCTTGACCCGGTCGCGGATCGCGTTGGCGATCACGATCGAATATTCGTTGGCCGAGGGGATGATCGCGATCTTCTTGTTCGGCGGATTCCACTGCTTGCTGTCGATCAGCGACTTCAGGAACAGCAGGAAGCCGGGGCCGTAGTAGAACTCGGGCGGGTCGCCTTGGAAGCACGAATAATAACGCTGCGGGTCGCTGAGGAACTTGGTGTTGTGCGAGATCAGCGTGTTGTAGTGCACGAAGATGACGTCGTTGTCGGCGGCGACATCCATCTCCACCATGTTGGTGCCGACATTGTAGCCGTTGATGATCGCGCCGGCCGAATGGCGATCGATCAGGCGCTGCATCGCCTGGGTCACGATGTCGGCGCCCATCTCCTTGGTGTCCTCGATCTCGATCTGGATCGGGCGTCCGAGGATGCCGCCGGCGGCGTTGATCTCTTCGGCGGCGAGCGTGAGGCCGTTCTTGAACTCGATGCCGTCTGCGGCGGCGAAGCCGGACATCGGCAGTGCCGAGCCGACCTTGGCCGGTGCGCCCGCCGCGCGAGCCCCGCCGTTCAAGCTCGCCAGCATTGCAATTGAACCTGCGCCGGCGGCAACGCCGCCGAGAAGTGAACGTCGGTCAATCATGAGCGTCAGTACCCCTCGTCAATGGCGCGGACAATCCGACGCCTCCCTCTAGAGCAAGAGATGCACGGCGGCCGTTGTTGCACGAACCATGCCATGGCATCCGGCAATCACGTGCATCGACAACACCATCGAGTGAACTCAGCGCGTGGCAGGAAGCTGCGCCACCAGTGCAGCGGCGGCCTCGACCACTGCGGCCTGATGCGGCTGCAGATCGTTGCCGCCCCATGCGGCCATCAGCGGCTCCCAGGGATCGGCGATATGTGTCCGCACGCCCGACAGCTCCTCGAGCACCGCAAGCCCGCAATAGGGCGCGTACATCTCGGAATAGCCGCCTTCATGTGTCATCAGGATGCGGCCATTGCACAAGGTTTTGGCGGCGGCGAGCAGCATGCGCGTCATCTCGCGATAGGCCGCCGATGACAGCATCATGCGGCCAAGCGGATCGACACCCGACGCATCGAAGCCCGATGCGACCACGATCATGTCTGGCGCAAAGCGATGCAGCGCGGGCAGCACGACGCGCTCGAATGCCGCGCGATAGGCGCCGACGCCCGATCCCGGCGGCAGCGGCACGTTGATGTTGTAGCCTTCGCCGGCACCAGCGCCGTTCTCAGCGAGCGCGCCCGAGTTCGGCGGAAATAGATTGTCCTGATGCAGCGAGATGGTGAGCACGCTGGGGTCTTCGTAGAAGATCGCCTGCGTCCCGTTGCCGTGATGCACATCCCAGTCGACGACGGCGACGCGGCCGACCTTGCCCGTCGCCTGCAGATGGCGGATTGCGACCGCTGCGTTGCCGAACAGACAGAAGCCCATGCCGAGCTGGGGGCGCGCATGATGTCCGGGAGGGCGGACCAGCGCATAGGCATTGGTCACCGCGCCGGATGCGACCGCTTCGCCCGCGGCGATCGCGCCGCCGGCCGCGAGTAGCGCGATCTCGTAGCTGCCGGCGCCGAGCGGCGTCAGCTCGCTGGCATCGCCGCCGCCGGCATCGCTGAGGCGCTTGATATGCGCGATATGCTCTGACGTGTGGACGCGGGCGATCTCGGCGACCGTCGCCGAACGCGGCTTGATCTGCACGAGCTCATCGAGCAGGCCGCTGACCTCGACCAGATTGCGGATGCGGCGCTTGGTCTCCGGATTCTCCGCATGGGTCCCTGGCTGGATCGTCAATCCCGGCGGAAACACCTGAGCCCAGTTGCCGGTGTTATGCCACATGTAAAGTTCATGGCAGACGAACCCAGTAGCCATGCGTGCAATCCTTCGTCCTGACGCGCCGCCCTCGTGTTGATCTATTCGACCGCGCTGATCGCCTCGTCGAACGTGTCCGCAATCTTGTCGGCATGTTCGGTCGTGAAGGTGAGCGGCGGGGAGATGATGAACGTATCGGCGAGGTTGCGGATCAGGATGCCCTTGGCGACGCAACGCTCCCAGATCCGCTGGCCGAAATTCTCCGCCAGATCGAACGGCCGCTTGGTTGCGGGATCGGCGACCAGCTCGATGCCGATCATCAGTCCCTTGCCGCGCACGTCACCCATGTTGGGATGGCGCGTCTGGATGTCCTTCAGCCGCGCCAGCAGATAGGCGCCGACCTTGCCGGCATTGGCCGGCAGCGCTTCCTGCTCGACGATGCGCAGATTGGCGATCGCGGCCGCGCAGGCGAGGGGATGCCCGGCATAGGTGTTGCCGTGCATGAAAGCGCGCGGCGTGAACTGGGACTTGTCGTCGGACTGGAAGGCCGCCGCGACCTTCGCATTGATCAAGGTCGCGCCAAGCGGGATGTAGCCGCTGTTGATCCCCTTGGCGAACACCATGATGTCGGGCTTCACGCCCCAGGCGCGGCTGCCGAACATGCTGCCGGAGCGGCCGAAGCCGGTGACGACCTCGTCGGCGATCAGCAGCACGCCGTGGCGATCGCAGACCTCGCGCAGCAGCGGCCAGAAATTCGCAGGCGGCACGATCACGCCGCCGGCGCCCTGCACCGGTTCGGCCATGAAGGCCGCGACGCTATCCGGACCCTGATAGATGATCTCGCGCTCCAGCAGCTCGGCGCAGAGCCGGCCGAGTGCCTCCGGATCCGACGTGAAGGGATTGCGATAGACGTGCGGTGCCTCGACCTGGAAGAAGCCCGGCAGCAGCGGCGTGAATTGCTCCTTGTAGACATTGACGCCGCCGGCCGACAACGCGCCGAGCGTCACGCCATGATAGGCGCCGCGCAACGAGATGATCTTGGTGCGCAGCGGCTGGCCGGCGAGCCGCCAATATTGCTTGGCGAGCTTGATGGCAGCTTCATTCGCCTCCGAGCCGCCGGATGAGAAGAATGCACGGACCATGCCTTCCGGCTCGGCCAGCCGACAGAGCTCGTCCGCGAGCGCGACCGACGGGCTGTTGGTGGTGTTGCCGAAGGTCGAATAGAAGCTGAGACGATCGAGCTGTTCGATGATTGTCTGTTTGATCTCGGGCCGGCCATGCCCGACATTGACGTTCCACAACCCGGCCTGTCCATCGAGATAGCGGCCGCCCTGGCCGTCCGAGACATAGACACCGTCACCGCCCTCGATGCAGATTGGCGGGTTCGCGGCGAGGAAGTTGGCATTCGCGAAGGGGTAGACGACGTGACGAGTCAGCGTGTCGTTGTTGCGAGCGGCTGCCGTGGTCATGTTCTCGTTCCTCTCGACATGTGTTTCCCCCGGAACTTCGATGTTCCCTGCCTCAAGGAAAACACAGGAGTCAAAATTGGTCAAATGACCAATTTTGTGCAACATGCAAATTTGTGCGTCACGGGATAGACAGTCGTCGCGCGCATTGGAGAGACGGATGACAACTGCAGGACGTGAGCAGATCGGCGCCAAGGGCGAACGGACGCGGCGCCAGATCATCGAGGGCGCCTTGCAGGCGCTCGCGACCGGCGGCGTCGCGGCGACGACGACCCGCGACATCGCGGCCGGTGCCGGCGTTCGGCTCGCCACGCTGCACTATCATTTCGAGAGCAAGAGCGCGCTGCTGCTTGCGGTGCTCGAACATCTGATCGATGAGACGATCACGGCGCTGCGCGAGGAGACCGGCGAGACGGCTAACATCGCAAGCTGCATCCGCGAGTCCCTGCGTGCCGGTTGGCGCTACCTGACGCGAACGCTCGAGCTGCAGATCGTGCAGTACGAGCTAACCTTGTACGCGCTCCGCCGTGACGATGCAGCCGGGCTCGCGGGTTATCAATATGATGCATATATCAAGGTCTATCAGGACATCCTGCAGGGCGTTGCTGCGCGCACCGGCGAGCTCGATGCGGCGGGATGCGCCGACGTTGCGCGGTTCATGCTAGCCGGTATTGATGGACTATTGTTGCAGGAGCTGGCGAAGCCGAACAGGACCAGATCATCGCGCGCGATCGAGACGCTGATCGCGGCGACTCAGGTATTCGCAAGCGGGCTGTCGAACGAACGCAAGACGAGCAAGCGCGCGGCGCCGCGGAACTGAGGGCTACAGCATGCCTAGCACACCGTCGCCAGGTTCGTGACTACGACGCGTAACAATGCAGTGTCTGCCCAATCCGTCGCCGCTCACTCGTGCGATTTTATCGATTGTGGGTCTGCTTCAAGAGCGACGTCCGCTGGTGGCGTTCGCGCGAATGCTTCCTCACCTCAGCTGGCTGGCTTGACCGAAGTGTTGAGTTCAATGCCCTTCTCATAGGCGAACTGCCCATCGGAGGGCGGTTTAGCGGGAGGTCCGGGACAGCTTGAGCGCAATCCTGCTGTAGAAGTGGTCAAAAACCACGTCGACTCCCGCGTCACTTGTCGATTTCCGGGCTCTGGCACGGCTCCTGCATGACCGTTTTGACCGATTCTCTGGTCGTTCTGAAACAAGGGGAATGTCGATGCATCCGAAAGTTGACCGCCGCCACTTTTTGAAAGGG
This sequence comes from Bradyrhizobium sp. Leo170, assembly GCF_004296405.1. Classification (GTDB taxonomy): domain Bacteria; phylum Pseudomonadota; class Alphaproteobacteria; order Rhizobiales; family Xanthobacteraceae; genus Bradyrhizobium. Next base: position 24,690 of record NZ_PSRR01000009.1, on the reverse strand, counting down.
GCGGCAGGAGCCGCGGTTGCCGCAGGCTACATGCAGATCAATCCGGATTATTTCATCTCCGCGGCTCACGCACAGGCCGGCAAGACCATGACCTTCCTGTCGGCCGAGAACATCACCGGCAATTGGGATCCGACCGCTCACACGACGCTGTCGCAGAAGAACATCGAGGGCTTCGTGATGGGCTTCCTCACCCGCACCCCGATGAGGCTCGATAACCCGAGCGAGGTTGTCTACGAGCTCGCCACCGACATCAAGTTGCTCGATCCCAATCGCCAAGCTGCGCCGGGGCGTGGTCTTCCACGATGGCAAGCCGTTCAAGGCGGACGACGTCAAGGCCACTTTGGAATATGGCTCCAAGCCGGATCGCCCGGCGCAATGGTATCCCGGCCCGAGCGAAACGCTGAAGATCGAGACGCCCGACGACTACACCGTCATCATCGACACCTCGAAGGGCGGCTATCCGGCGCACCTTTTCATGTTCCTCGCGGCCTTCCTGCCGATCATGTCGGCAAAGGATGTTGCCGGCGGGCCGGGCGGCGTGCTGTCGCAGCGGCTCAACGGCACCGGTCCCTTCAAGTTCGTCGAGCAGCGCGGCAACGATACCGTGATGAAGGCCTTCGATGGCTACTTCAAAGGCAAGCCTGCGATCACGGGCATCAATTTCACCTTCACCGGCGATTCAACGACGCGCATGCTGTCGCTGATGAACGGCCAGGCCTCGATCGTCGAGCGGCTGGAGCCCGAGCAGGTCGATACCGTCAAGGGCAATCCGAACATCCACATCAACCGGGTGGTATCGGTCGAGAACAAGTATCTCTGGTTCCGCTGCTCGAAGCCGCCGTTCAACGATCCGCGCATCCGTCTTGCCGCCTGTCATGCGATCAATCGCGATCTCATCCTCGAAGTGCTGGGCTCTGCAGGGCACGCGTCATCCAACTTCGTATCGCCTGTCAAGTTCGGCTACATCGATCTCGAGAACTATCCGAAGTTCGATCCGAAGAAGTGCCAGGCGCTGCTCGCCGAGGCCGGCTTTCCGAACGGCAAAGGATTGCCGCCACTCGAATACATCACGTCGGTCGGCTTCTATCCGAAGACCAAGGAGTATGGCGAGATCATCACCGCGATGCTCAACGAACAGGGCTTCAACGTCAGCCTGACCGTGCTTGAGCCTGCCGCCTGGAACGAGAGGCTGTACCATCGCCCTGGCGGCGGCCCCGGCCATATGGTCGACTGCGGCTGGTCGACCGGTTCGCCCGAGCCCGACTTGATCCTCCGCACCCATTTCCACTCGTCGTCGCATCGCATCTGCGGCATCGAGGATCCGGCAATCGATGCGAGCCTCGACAAGGAGCGCAGCGCGCCGACGCTCGAGGAGCGAAAGAAGATCCTGCAGACCGAAACGATGCCTTTGCTGGCCTCGAAGATGCCGGCGCTCGCGCTCTTCACGTCCGTGATGATCCACGCGATGCAGAAGGATTTCGAAGGCCTGTACATCTATCCGGATGGATCAATGGATGCCTCCAGGCCCGTCGCCTGACCACGAATGCTCGCTGCGTGCTGGGCCTGGCCGGCACGCGGTTCAGCATGCCCCTTCCGGAGCTCGCGAATGTTCGTCCTGAATTTCCTGCTGCGGCGTCTGGCTCAGGGCGTGCTCATTATATTCCTCGTGTCGCTGCTGATCTTCACGCTGCTCAGAATCGTGCCGGGCGATCCGGTGCGCCTGATGGCAGGCGGTATGGCACCGGAGGCCCTGATCGAGAAGATTGCGACTGACATGGGCTTGCGCGACCCGATCGTTGTCCAGTTCGGGCGGTACATGGGCGGCGTCGTGCGCGGCGATCTCGGCCAATCCTTCGTGCGGCCAGCCAATGGCGCCGCGACGGGCGGCGCGACCTTCAACGACACGACGCGCGGTGAACGGGCAAAGGTCCTGAGCCTGATCCTGGAAGCCTTGCCCATGACCCTTCAGCTCGCCGCGCTCACGCTGGTGATCGCGCTGGTTTTCTCGGGCGTCATTGGAGTTGCCGGTGGTCTGGCGATCGGGCGATGGCCGGACAAGCTCGCGTTCTACATTTCCTCGATCTTCATATCGCTGCCGAACTTTTGGCTCGGAATCGTCCTGGCACTGCTGTTCTCGGTCAAGCTCGGGTGGCTGCCGGCGATTGGCTACAAGGGGTTCGCCTATACGGTCCTCCCGGCCGTCGTGCTGGCCGTCGAACTGTCACCCGTTCTGATCCGGACGCTCGTCAGCTCCGTATCGGCGCAGATGACGGAGCCTTATGTGGCGGTGGGGCACGTACGCGGCCTCGGTCGCGGCCGCATCATTGCGAACCATGCGCTCCGCAATGCCTCCGTGCCGCTTCTCAACCTGCTCGGGATCCAGTTTTCGAGCCTGCTCGGTGGGGTGATCATCGTCGAGTACATCTTCGACTATCCTGGGCTCGGCCTCCTCACCATCAACGCGGTGCTGCAGCGCGACTTCCCGCTGATCCAGGGGATCGCCATTGTCACCAGTGCGATCTTCGTGCTGATCAATATCGTCGTCGATCTCGTCGCCACCACCATGGACCCGAGGCTGGAATATTGAGGCTGGAATATTGATGTCAGTCGCCACCGCCGCCGGCGCGCCGATTGCGCGCAAGCCGGTCCAACGCTCCATCGCCCGACGCATTTTCGACAAGGCGGCAGCCACGCCGGGATTCCGCGTCGGCCTCGGCATCTTCGTCGTGCTTGCGTTGGCAGCCGCGCTCTATCCGGAACTGAGCAGCCTCGATCCGACCAAGATGGATATCAAGGCCCGCCTGCTGCCGCCGCTGTTTCTCGGCGGCAACTGGAGCTGGGCCCATCCGCTCGGGACCGACCAGATCGGCCGCGACATGCTGGTGCGTTCGCTCGTCGGCCTGCGCTACTCGTTCCTGATCGGCGTCGCCTCCGTCATCGTCATGCTGGCGATCGGCTGCACGCTCGGCACGATTGCCGGCTATTTCGGCGGACGGACCGACGCGATCATCATGCGGCTGACCGACGCGCAGCTTTCGATCCCGATGATCATCCTTGCCATTTCCGTCCTCGGCGTCTCTCGCCCGACCATCCCGGCGATCATCCTGGTGCTCGGGATTTCCAACTGGCCGGTTTACGCACGCATCATGCGCAGCATCGTGATGACCGAGCGGCAGCGGGAGTATGTCCGCGCCGCGAAGATCGGCGGTTCGACCGACCTTCGGATCATCCTGAGCCTGCTGCTGCCATTGCTGCTGCCGCCCGTCCTGTTCACCTCCGTGCTCGACGTCGCGCGCATGATGATCTTCGAATCGACGCTCGGCTTTCTCGGGCTCGGGGTGCAGCCGCCGACGCCGACATTCGGCAACATCATTGCGGACGGGCGCAAATATCTGCTGAACGCGTGGTGGATCGCCACAATGCCGGGCCTGTTCCTCGGATTGACCCTCACCAGCATCAACCTGATCGGGGCGTCCCTCGAACGCGCGCGCAACACCGTTCACGGAGGAGCGGAAGGATGACGCGGCCGCTTCTCGCGCTCAGGAACGTGACGATTGCCGGCGGCCGCATCGAGGCGCCGAAGATCATCCTCGACAGCGTGTCGTTGAGCCTGGCGCCGCGCGAGATCGTTGGCGTCGTCGGCGCCAGCGGCTCCGGCAAGACCGTGCTTTCCAAAGCCGTGGTCAACTGGCTCGAGCCGCCGTTGACGAGACGATCCGGCGAGGTCCTGTTCGAGGGACGTGACATTTACGCGCTGCGCGGCGCGGACATGCGCGCGTTGCGCCAGCGGGTGTCCTATGTCGGCGCCAATCCGATGGGCGCACTCGATCCCACCCTGCCGGTCGGCGCCCAGATCGTCGAGAAGATGCGCGCGGTGGTGCCTGGCGTATCGCGTCGGGAGGCCGAAGGGCGCGTCGTCGAGCTGCTCGACGCCGTGCGGATTCCGTCTGCGCGAAATCGCTTTCACGATTATCCCTCGCAGTTTTCGGGCGGCATGATGCAGCGCGCGCTCATCGTGGACGCGTTGGTGACAAATCCTGCGCTGTTGGTCGCCGATAACGTTACGCAGCCGCTCGATGTCACCGTCGCAGCCCAGGTGATTCGGCTGATGAAGGAATTGACGACGACGTTCAATACCGCCGTCCTGTTCATCTCGTCGTCGCTTCCGGTGACGCGCGAGGCTTGCTCGCGCATCCTGGTCATGGATGCAGGTCGTATCGTCGAGGAGCAGTCCACCGAAGATCTGATCGACCGACCGGTCTATCCCTATACCCGCGAGCTGGTCCGGCAGACGCCGAGAATATGGGGTGAGCCCGCATCGACGCCGCACTCCGACGGGCAGCGCGAAGTGGTCCTCAGCCTCCGCGACGCCTCACAGATCTACAAGGTCAGGAAGAAGACCGGCTTCGGCGGGGTCAATCTCGTGCGCGCGGTGCGCAATGTCACCTTTGACATCCGTCGCGGCGACAGCTTCGCCATCGTCGGTGAGTCCGGCTGCGGAAAATCGACCCTGATGCGGCTTCTCAGCAGGCTCGAACTGCCGAGCTCCGGGCAGATTCTCTGTGCGGACAAGGATATCGCGACGCTGAAGGGCAGGGCTTTACTCGAATTTCGTGGCAAGCTGCAGATGGTGCTGCAGGACCCGTTCGGTTCGCTGCCGCCGCGGACCGCGATCGGAACCATGCTGGAGGATCCGCTGCGGACGCACGGGTGGCGCGACAAAGCCCGGATTCGCGAGCGCGTGCTGAAGGTGATGGGAGAGGTAGGGCTGCCGGCCGAACTCTACGAGGAGCTCCCGCTGGGCTTGAGCGCGGGACAGCGGCAACGCGTCAACGTTGCCCGTGCGCTGGTTCTTGAGCCGGAAATCCTGATCATGGACGAGACGCTATCGGCGCTTGACCAGGCCGAGCAGTTCAAGCTGCTTGACCTGTTCCAGAAGCTTCAGAAGGATTATGATCTCACCTACATCTTCATCTCGCACGACCTTGCGATGGTGAGGAAAGCTTGCAACCGCGTGGCCGTGATGTATCTCGGCGAGGTCTTCGAGCTCGCCGACAATGAGCGTCTGTTCTTCGATCCGGCACACCCCTATACAAAGGCGCTTCTGAGCGCCATGCCGACACTTGAGCAGCGTCGCTATCGGCCGGAGGATTGCCTGCTGGAGGGTGAGCCGCCGAGCCCGCTCGACATTCCCATCGGCTGCAGCTTCAGGTCGCGTTGCCCCCAGGCCATGAACAAATGCGGTCGTCTTCAGCCCAGCCTGACGGTGCGGGAGCGGCAGGATTTCGCTGCCTGCCATCTGGTGGTGCCGCCGACAGCTTCCGCCAGCCTCGACGTGCGCGCCACGATGCCATGAGATGGGGCGTCAATATGGACCATGAAGCGGTCGACAGTGCCGTGGCAACCGGGAAACGGCCATGAGCTTTACAGAGCATCGTCTGGAACTGATCCGCGATCTGCTGCGTCAGCAGCAGCGGGTCCATGTCAAGGATCTGGTCGATCAGTTCAACGTCAGCCAGGAATCGATCCGGCGCGACCTCAGGGAGCTCGAGACGCAGGGGTTCGCGCGCCGTGTCTATGGTGGTGCCGTGCTGGATCGGCAGGAGAGCGACCAGCCCTTTGCCGAACGCTTGCGGGTCGGCGCAAGGGAGAAGGCGCGGATCGGCGAGGCCGCGGCGGCTCTGGTCAAGGACGGCATGAAGATCTTCGTCGACGAAGGAACCACGGCGCTGGCATGCCTGAAGCATCTCGAAATCCGCAAGGATCTGACGATCGTGAGCAACTCGCTCGCGGTCGCGGCCCACTTCTATTATTCGTCGCCGCCCAGCGTTCGCGTGCTCGGAGGACGGTTGCGGCCGGACTACCAGGCCACTTTCGGGCCGGAGACGGTGGCCGCGATGAAGGAGCATTTCTTCGATCTCGCGATCATCGCGATCAGCGCCGTGCATGCCGAACGCGGCTTCATGGACTACGGGGAGGACGAGGCGATCATCCGCCGCGTGGCGCGGGCCCAGGCCAAGCGTTCGGTCATCGTCGCCGACGGCTCCAAATTCGGTCGCCTCGGTTCAATCCACACGTTCGGTCTGCACGACGTCGATGGGGTGATCACAGGATGCACCCTGACCAAGGATTTTTCCGAGCAGTTCCTCAAATCCAACGTGGAAATCATCTATGTCTGAAATCGCCTGCAGTCGCGCTCCCATCGATCCTTCGCGCCTTCAGGCGATGATGGATGAACTGTCGACATTCGGTGGCGGGCCGGACGGATCCATGACGCGGCTGGCGCTGTCGAAGGAAGATGGAGCGGCACGCGATTGGCTCGGTCGATGGTTCGCCCGAAATAGCTTTGCGCAGGCCGTGGACGCGATCGGCAATCAGTTCGGGAGCCTGTCGATGGCGGGCGCCAACGCGCCGGTCGTCATGGTCGGATCGCATATCGACAGCCAGCCGAATGGCGGCCGCTTCGATGGGGCCCTCGGTGTCGTCGCGGCTTGCGAGGCGGTGCTCGCCGTGTCGGAAAGGTTCAAGGCGGAGAACAAGCTGCCGCTCTGCAATTTCCAGGTGGTGAATTGGACCAATGAGGAGGGCGCGCGTTTCCAGCCGAGCCTGTTGGGCAGCAGCGTATTCGCCGGGGCAACCGAGCTCGAATGGGCGCTCGACCGCAAGGATGGCGATGGAGTGACCGTGCGCCAATCCCTCGCCGAGATCGGCTATGCCGGAAAGGACAAGGTGGCAATCCCCAGCGCACTGATCGAGCTTCATATCGAGGGCGACAAGGCGTTGTTCGAGGCCGGCGAGACGTTCGGAATTTTTACCCGCTTCTGGGGCGCAACCAAGTATCGTCTGGCATTCCTTGGCCGGCAGGCGCATACGGGCGCGACGCCGATGGCAGAGCGAAAGGACGCGGTGCTCGGGGCGGCCTATCTCATTGCCGATCTGAAGCAGATCGCCGGCGAGCACGGCCTCGACCTGCACACCTCCGTCGGCCGTCTGGAGGTGTTTCCGAATTCGCCCAATACGGTCCCGTCCGAAGCCGTTCTCTTCATCGAGTTACGGTCGGGCTCGCCCGACGTTCTCGCCGAAGCCGAACGCAAGATGAAGCTCCGGGTCGAGGCAGCGGCGGAGAAGGCCGGCGTGACCTACCAGGTTAGGGCGGTCGACCGCCGCAAGGCGGGTCGGTTTGCCGAAGGGCTGATCGCGCTCGCCGAGCGAACTGCCGCCACCCATGGTGAAACGGCGCGCCATCTGGACACGATCGGCGGGCACGATGCCGTGGCGATGTCCGGTGTCTGTCCTTCGGTCGTTCTGGCGGTGCGCTCGCGCGACGGCGTCATTCATCACCCGACCGAGTTCACGAGCGCCCCCGATCAGGCCCTCGGAACGCAGGTCCTGGCGGACATGCTGTACGCGATCGCCAGCGAAGGCCTGCAAGCGGTCGATCCAAGCGGGACGGCAGCATGAAGACGCTCGGCAATCCGGCGACGGCCCTCGAGCAGCGCGCCGAACGCGCGATCAGGAGCTTGCCGGTCATCGATGCCGCGCGAGCGGCCTATGCAGCCTCCACGTTTCCGGTGGCCTCGCCGTCCTACCATGCCGTCGAGTCGACCTCGTTCAACGTCGCCCCCGAGGGCAATGATGCAACGCTCTTCCTTCGGCTCGCAAATGACGAGGTTGCCGAACTGGTCGACGACGAGGTGGCGTTTTCGGCGGCGTGCAGCCTTCATGGGCTTCATCTGTCGCCGCAGCCGATCGCGCGTGCGCCTGCCGAAAGGGCCGCGCTGTTCGCGCGGCTCGGCAATGGCTGGCGCACGGCGAAAATCGACGACTTGATGCAGGACGGCGCGATGGTCCGGCTCATCGACATGCAGAAGTCGATCGCCGCGGGCGAGCCATTCGGTCGGTCCTGGTCGGTTTTCGACGGGATCGATGAGCTTTGTCCGCTGGTCGCAGGGGCAGGAGCCGTGCTCCCGGGCGATGCGGGCTGGATGCTGGCATGGATGACGGCGATCCGCGAGGCGATCTCCGCGGCCGGGGTCGAACGGAAACCTGCGCACGGCGATCCGCATTCCTCAAACGTGATGCTCGGCCCGGACAACGCGATGATGCTGGTGGATTTCGACATGGCCGGCGACATCGATCCCTACTACCAACTGGGTGTTCAGATGAACGAGCTGTTCCAGTTCGAGAGCCAGATGAAGCCGCTGCTGGAGATGCATGATGGTCGATTCAGCGAGCAGGCCTTCAGTCGATGCAGGCTGTATGCCGCAGCCGACGATCTGTATTGGGCGTTGCGCAGCCTGCTTCAGCACGCACGATCGCCGCTTCGCGGCGTGGAGTTCCTGAAATACGCGGAATGGCGGTTCCTGCGCTGCCGGATGCTGCTCGGACATCCGGGCTTCGAGCAGCGGTTGCGAACTCTCTAGGGCGAAGCGAGACGAGAGGCATGATTGAAGTCGGTAGCGGCAGGTCGGATACGGAGCGGTCTCTCGAGGCCGCGATCGTTCAGGTCGAGGCCTGGAAAGGGCGCCGCTTGTCTTATCAGCCGGTGTCCGGTGGCATCAGCAACACCAATTTCCGTGTGACGGTCGAGCAGGATCCCGTCGGATATTTCGTGAAGATTCCGGGCCGCGGCACCGAGATGTTCATCGATCGTAATGCGGCGCGGGCCGCCAGCAGGCAGGCCGAGGTGATCGGTGTCGGGCCTCGCACTTTCGACTTCCTCGACCATCTCGACATCGAGGTCTCCGAATTTCTCGCTGACCGGCGGGCGTCGACCCATCGCGACTTCGTCGATCCGGCCTTTCGTGCCAACGTGGTGCAGATCTATCGCCGCCTCCACGCGGCTTCGCCACTGCCGCTGACCAAGACCGTGTTCGACATGATCGAGGAGCACTACGAGCAGGTGAGGCAACTCGGCGGACATTGGCCCGAGGATCATGCCTGGCTCTACCGCCAATATCAACAGGCGCGTGCAGCGCTCGAGGCCGCCGGGCTCGACCTCGTTCCCTGCTTCAACGATCCGATGCCTGGAAACTTCCTGGTCGGCGAGGACGGTTCGATCAAGCTGATCGACTTCGAATATGCATCCAACAACGAGCGGCTCTACGACCTCGCGATCTGGAGCGGCGAGCACTTCTTCCCGGAAGATGTCGAGCAGGAGATCATCGAGGCGTATTTCGGCCGATACGACAAGCGATGGCACGCGCGCTTCATTGTCCACAAGGCACTCGCCGACATCAAGTGGAGCACCTGGGCGATGGTGCAGAACCGGCTCTCGACGTTGGACTTCGACTTCTACAAATACGGCATATGGAAACACATGCGGGCGCGCTCCATCATCCACGATCCGCGATGGCCGCTGTTCCTGAAAGCGCTGTAATGGCTCAACAGGCCGTCACGGCAGACGATGCCGACGTCTACCTGTCATTCGCTGCCGAGCTCGCAGATTCGGTCAGGCCCATCGTGCTGTCCTATTTCCGCACGCCGCTGGACGTCGTCGCCAAGTCCGATACCAGCCCGGTGACGATTGCTGATAGATTGGTCGAGTTGCGCCTCAGGGAACGAATCCAGGCACGCTTTCCGGAGCATGGCATCATCGGTGAGGAGATCGGACGCAAGCCCGGCGGTGCGTTCACCTGGATCGTCGACCCGATCGACGGCACCAAGAGCTTTATCAGCGGCTTTCCCTTGTTCGGCACGCTGATCGCGCTGACCTATCAGGAGCAACCGTTCTGCGGCCTGATCGACGTTCCCTTTACAGGCGAACGGTGGGCGGCAAAGCCTGGTCTCGCGCTGTTCGGCAGTGGATCGGCGCGGACCAGCGCCTGCGAGCGTGTCGTGGACGCGCGCTTTTACACGACATCGCCCGACATGTTCCGCAACAGCGAGATGGTGGCATTCGAGCGGCTTTCGCGAGCCGCCAGACTGCGCCGTTTTGGCGGAGACTGTTACATCTATGGTCTGCTTGCGTCGGGACACTGCGACATCGTTCTCGAAACGGGGCTTCAGCCATATGACTACATGGCCCTGGTTCCGATCGTGCAGGGCGCGGGCGGCTGCATCACCGATTGGGACGGATGTCCGCTTTCAATTCGCTCGGAAGGACGCGTCTTGGCGACGGCAACGCCGCGACTTCATGCCGAAGCGCTGGCCTTGATCAACGGGTAGCCACCGATCATGCCGTACAAGACAACCATCGAAGGAACCGTCTTCGGCTTTGCCGACCTCAAGGATCTGATGGCCAAGGCGACGCCCGAGCGGTCGGGCGATCAGCTTGCCGGCATCGCCGCGGACGGTCCGGTCGAACGGCTCGCGGCCCAGATGGCGCTCGCCGATTTGCCGCTCAAGACCTTCCTGGCCGAGGAGCTGATTCCGGCCGACACCGACGACGTCTCGCGCCTGATCATGGATCGCCATGACCCGATCGCCTTTGCGATCGTTTCATCGCTCACTGTCGGTGAATTTCGCGAATGGCTGCTCAAGCCGGAGACAGGCCAGAGGCAGCTTGAAGCGGTGGCGCCCGGCCTGACGCCCGAGATGGTGGCTGCGGTCTCGAAGATCATGCGGTTGCAGGATCTGATCTCGGTGGCGTCCAAGCGGGAAGTGGTTACGACATTCCGCTCGACGATCGGGCTCAAGGGACGGCTTTCGACGCGCAATCAGCCGAACCACCCGACCGATGATTCCTATGGCATTGCCGCTTCGGCCATCGACGGATTGCTGATGGGATCAGGCGATGCGGTGATCGGGGTCAATCCGGCGACGGATACGGTGGATGACTATGTCCGTATCGTCTCTCTGCTGGACGATTTGCGTAGTCGCCTGTCGATTCCGACGCAAACCTGCTGCCTGGGGCACGTGACGACGGCCCTGAAAGCCGTCATGGCCGATGCGCCTGTCGATCTTGTGTTCCAGTCGATCGCTGGATCGCAGAAGGCCAATGAGGGATTCGGCGTCAGCCTCGCTTTGCTGAAGGAGGCCCATGAAGCCGTGCGCGGCCTCCACCGGGGTCCGGCCGATGCCAATCTGATGTATTTTGAGACCGGGCAGGGCGCAGCGCTCTCGGCGGAAGCAAATTTCGGCGTCGATCAGCAGACGATGGAAGTCCGGGCCTATGCTGTCGCGCGCGAGTTCAGCCCGCTGCTCATCAACACCGTGGTCGGATTCATCGGACCGGAATATCTGTTCAACGGCAAGCAGATCATTCGCGCAGGCCTCGAGGATCACTTCTGCGGCAAGCTGCTCGGCCTGCCAATGGGTGTGGACGTCTGCTACACCAATCATGCCGATGCAGACCAGGAAGATATGGATGCGCTGCTGACGCTGCTCTGCGCGGCCAACGTCAATTTCGTCATCACTGTGCCCGGCTCAGATGACGTGATGCTGAATTACCAGTCGCTCGCACACCACGACGCTGTCTATTGCCGTGAAACGCTGAAGCGGCCGCCCGCGCCGGAGTTCGAGCGATGGCTCGTGGAGATCGGGTTGACCGATCGGGCTGGCCGTCTTCTGGAGGAGGTGCCGCGACTCGCGAACTACATGGCGAACGCACGGCTACCTGGTGCCTGACATGAAGGATGAACGCGAAGGAACAGCCGCGGCGTCATTCGATCTTCGCCAGATGACCGACGCGCGGGTGCGTCTCGGCCGGTTCGGCGCGGGGGTGCCGACGCGGGCAGCGCAGTCGTTCCTGCTCGATCACGCGCGAGCGCGGCAGGCAGTCTGGTCCGAGGTCAATTGGGCTTCGTTGCGGGCTGCGTTGGGCGAGTTGAAGCTCGGCATCGTCGAGGTCGAAAGCCAGGCCATCGACCGCGCCACCTATGTCCGTCGTCCAGATCTCGGCCGGAAACTCTCGACGGAGGCGGCGAAGCGCCTTGCCGGCATGAGGTCAGGCGCCGACATCGTGATCATCGTGGCGGACGGATTGTCGGCCAACGCCATCGACGCCAACGCCGTGCCCCTGGTCCGCGCCATCGTCGAACGTCTTTTGGCACGACGGCTTTCAATTGCACCTCTGGTGTTGACATCGCAGGCGCGCGTGGCGCTTGGCGATCCCATCGCGGAAACGCTTCGTGCGCAGATCTGCATCATGGTGATCGGAGAGCGTCCCGGCCTCTCGGCGGCCGACAGCGCCGGGGTCTATGTCACCTATTCGCCGCAGTCGGGTACGCCCGATTCGCGGAGGAATTGCATCTCGAACATCCGTGCCGGTGGGCTCGGAATCGACAACGCGGCGGACGGTGTGGCGTCGTTAGTGGCGGATATGCTCAAAACGGGCATTAGCGGAGTTGGATTGAAGAATGCCCTAGAGACTTATTGCCGAGAAGCGGTCGCGGACGTTGCAGGGGGCGCGCGCCTTCCGCATCGTGCACTATAGGTGTATTCGCCGCATGCTGGTTCGTGTGGGGAAGGGCGGTCACCCTTCCCTACCGCGCATGTCTTGGCAGCAGGGGTATCCGGTCGCTTGCCTTTCATCCCATCGTTGGCATCACGTACTCCGCGCCGGTGCGAATACCCGTCGGCCACCGCGTCGTAATTGTCTTCAATCTGGTATAAAATCGGACGCCTTCCGGTCCGTGCATATGGTGATCGCCAAACAAGGAGGCTTTCCAGCCGCCGAAGGAATGGAAAGCCATCGGAACGGGAATCGGCACATTGATGCCCACCATGCCAACCTGGATCTCGCGAACTCGCGGGCCGCATCGCCGTCGCGCGTAAAGATCGCGGTGCCATTGCCGAACTGGTGCGCGTTGATCAGGGCGGCGGCCTCGTCATAAGACGAGGCGCGTACGACCGCGAGGACCGGTCCGAAGATCTCTTCCCGGTAGATCGTCATGTCGGGTGTGACGCGATCGAACAGTGTGCCGCCTGTGAAGTAGCCATTCTCGTAACCTTGGCGCCGAAATTCACGACCGTCCACCAGCAGCGTCGCACCTTCGGCGACGCCGGCATCAATGTATCCTCGCACCTTGTCGCGATGTTGCTGGCTGACAAGCGGGCCCATCTCGCTCTTCGGGTCCATGCCTGGACCAATGTTCGATGCATGAATCCGAGGTACCAGCTTTTCGATCAAGGTCCTTGCCGTCGTCTCACCGACAGGGACCGCTACCGAAATCGCCATACAGCGTTCGCCGGCCGAGCCATAGGCCGCACCCATGAGCGCGTCTACAGCCTGGTCCATGTCTGCATCCGGCATGATGATCATATGATTCTTTGCGCCGCCCAGGGCCTGGCAGCGCTTTCCGTGCCGAGTTGCGGTCTCGTAGATCGATCGTGCGACGGGTGTCGAGCCAACGAAGCTGACCGCTGCGACATCAGGATGCGTCAACAGCGCGTCGACCGCTTGCTTGTCGCCGTGAATGAGGTTGAACACGCCGTCCGGCAGCCCGGCCTCTTGCAACCATCGCGCCAGCAGGATGGATGCGGAGGGAACCTTCTCGGAGGGTTTCAAGATGAATGTGTTGCCGCAGGCCAGTGCCACCGGAAACATCCACATCGGAACCATCGCCGGAAAATTGAATGGTGTGATGCCCGCGACGACTCCGAGCGGCTGGCGCAACGAATGGCTATCCACACGCGTACCGACGTTCTCGGTGATTTCGCCTTTCAGAAGCTGCGGCGCGCCGGTGGCAAACTCCACGACCTCCGCTCCACGTTGCACTTCCCCCTTTGCGTCGGAAAAAACCTTGCCGTGCTCCGACGTGATCACGGCCGCGAGCTCATCGAGTCGGTCCTCGAGGATACGGAGGAAACGATTGAGGATGCGCGCACGCCGCAGCGGCGGGGACTTGGCCCAGTCGGGAAAGGCGGTCCGTGCGGACGCAACGGCTGAAGAGACCTCGTCGGCGCTGGACAGCGGCACGGTCCCTGATTGCTCGCCTGTCGCAGGATTGTATATCGGTGCGGCACGGCCGTGCAAAGACCCGACCGGGGCGCCATTGATGAAATGCGGAACGGAATGGGTCATTTGCGGAGTCTCCTCGATGAAACGAATGGCAGCTAAGCGATGCGGGATCGATGCGCGTCGTCCAGCACCATGCCGGCGCCCCTGCGCGCGATCATTGCGGTTGGAGTATTGGTATTTCCCGATGTGATGGTCGGCATGATCGAGGCGTCGATGACCCGGAGCCCGTCGATGCCTCGCATGCGAAGGCGTGCGTCAAGCGGTGACAGCGGATCCGCCTCGGGCCCCATCTTGATGGTGCCGACCGGATGGAAGATGGTGGTCCCGATATTGCCGGCAGCGTGTGCGAGTGACGCGTCGTCGTCGACGACGTGCGGACCGGGCAAAAATTCCTCGGGCGCGTAGGGAGCGACCGCCGGCTGTCGCATCAGCGTGCGGGTGACCCGAATGGCATCCGCCGCGACGAGCCGGTCCTCGGGCGTGGCAAGATAGTTTGGCGCGATGCGTGGCGGGGCATTGGGGCTGCTGGACTCGATCCGGACCGTGCCCCCGTGATGTCGGCCGAAGATTGCAGGCGGCGACCGTGATCGCAGGAAAGCGGTGCAGTGGTTCGCCGAACTTGTCGAGCGAGAGAGGCTGGATATGAAACTGGATATTGGCTCTCTCATGCGTGGGGCTCGATCGGGTGAAGATGCCGAGCTGTGAAGGCGCCATGGTGAGCGGGCCGCGCCGGCGAAAGATGTAGTCGAGTCCCATGAGGGCGCGGCGGCTAAGCGAATGGTACGTTTCGTTTAACGTGCGAATGCCGCTGACCTTGTAGATCGCGCGCTGCTGAAGATGATCCTGCAGGTTTCGTCCGATGCCCTGACTATCAAGTGCAATGTCGACACCCAACGGGCGAAGCCAGTCCGCTGGCCCCACGCCGGAGCGATGCAAGATCTGCACGGAGCCGATCGCGCCGGCACACAGGATGACTTCCCGCTTGGCATCGACCTCGACGGATTGACCGTCTCGGACCAGATGCAGGCCGGTCACACGGCGGTTTTCGAAGCGGAGCCGGTCCACACAAACATTGGTCTGGAGGCGGAGGTTTGGGCGGCTCAAGGCCGGCTTCAGAAAACCTCGCGCCGAAGACCACCGTCGGCCGCGCTTCTGGTTGACGTGGAAGTAGCCTACACCTTCGTTGTCTCCGGTGTTGAAATCCAGACTGCGCGGAATGCCCATCTCCTGAGCGGCCGTTGCCACGGCATCGAGAACCGGCCATGACACGCGTGGAGGCTCGATCCGCCAACCGCCGCCCGCGCCATGGAGGTCGCTCGCGCCCATGAAGTGGTCTTCGAGATTGCGAAATTCCGACAGGACATCATCCCAGCCCCAGCCCGTCAGTCCGATCTGGCGCCATCCGTCATAGTCCGCGGCCTGACCTCGCATCGAGATCATCGCATTGATCGCGGACGAGCCGCCGATCACCTTGCCGCGGGGATAGGCCAGCTCGCGTCCGTTCAATCCCGGCTCAGAGTCAGTCTTGAACATCCAGTCGGCGCGCGGATTTCCGATGGCAAACAGATAGCCGACCGGAATGTGAAACCAGATCCAGTTGTCCCTCCCACCGGCTTCGAGCAGAAGGACGCCGTTGCGCGGGTCTTCGGAAAGCCGGCTCGCGACGATGCAGCCTGCGGTGCCTGCACCGACAACCACATAGTCAAAATCCCCCTCGATCGGCATCAGGTTTCTCTCCGCGCAGTGTTGCCGCTGGATGGCATGGCGGATTTATGCTCTCAATGCCCGAAACTGCGACGTCTATTTGCAAAAATGCGAGAAGCTCGAATGGATTGGGATGATCTGCGAATCTTTCTCCAGGTAACGCGCAGCGGCCGGATGTCCGAGGCCGCGAAACTGCTCGGCATCGACGATTCAACGGTCGGACGTCGTGTCCTCCGGCTCGAGCGGTCGGTCGGGATGCCGCTGGTCGAGAGGGCGGGGCGGCGGACGGCGGTGACCGAGCATGGCCGCCGGCTCGCTGAAATCACGGAGGAACTGGAATCGATCATCTTGCGCGACATCGCCGGACTGGCCGATGCGCAGTCGCTGGTGAATGGACGCGTCCGGATCGGTGCTCCGGAAGGCCTTGGGGCCGGATATCTCGGCAGGAAGCTCTTCCTGCTGTCCGCCGCGCATCCCGAGCTCGAAATCGAACTGGTCGCCTTGCCGCGGACCTATTCGTTGGCGGCGCGCGAGGTCGATATTTCGATCACGCTCGACCGGCCGGTGACGGGGCAGGTCACGGCGCAGAAGCTGACTGACTACACGCTCGATCTCTATGGTTCGGATATCTACTTCCAGCGGATGGGTCGTCCGAGGTCGCTGCAGGATCTCAGGAAACACGTCTTCGTCGGGTACATCCCCGAGCTTCTCTTCACCCAGCAGTTGAACTTCCTTGACTTGGGTGACGGTGTGGAAGTCGTTCCGACGATCCGCACCAGCAGCGTGATCGCGCAGGTCGACGCGGTGGTCAGCGGCGCGGCGATCGGCGTTCTGCCGCGTTATATTGCACGCGAGCGACCGGGGTTGAAGCTTCTGCTCGGAGACAAGTTCCAGGCAACGCGCAGCTACTGGATGTCTGTCCACGACGATACCCGTCAACTTCGCCGCGTCCGCGTGGTGCTCGAGGCGGTTGCGGCAGCGGTCCGCGCAGATCGCAGGTCCTTCTTGCGCTGAATTGGACGCCCCCGCATTTCGCGCGGAAACTCGCGTTCGTTTATGGCCGAAGTTTTTACGGTTGCTGCATTGCAACGAGTCCCGACCTCTGACATACTTTGTATGCGGCTCGCATGGTCGAGGTCGCCCTGAACGCGAACAGTGTGGTTCTCGGCCTCTGTAGAAGGGGGCGGGGACCATTTCTTTTTGGGTGAACGCTGATGGATTCAGAGACTTGGCGCGTCGGTATCTTGTTTTCCGAGACCGGAGTGACCGGAGCGATCGAGCGCACGCAGCGAGCGGCTACGCTTCTCGCGATCGAAGAAATCAACGCGGCTGGCGGCGTATGCGGACGTCCCATTGAGCCCGTAGCCTACGATCCGGCCTCCACGCCATCTCGATATCGCGAGCTGACGGTGAAGCTCCTGGATGAGGACCGTGTGCGCGTGATCTTCGGCGGGCATATGTCGAGTACCCGCAAGGCGATGTTGCCGGTCGTCGAGGCGCGAGGCGCGTTGATGTTCTATCCGACGCTCTACGAGGGCTTCGAGTATTCGCGCCACTGCATCTTTACCGGTGCAGCTCCAAATCAGAACTCAGTTCAGCTGGTCGACTATCTCACGAAGAACTACGGAGGCCGCGTGTTTCTGGTGGGATCTAACTATGTCTATCCCTATGAGTCGAACAGGATCATTGCGGATCTCTTCGCGGGGGCCGGTGGTCATGCTGTCGACGAAATGTATGTGCCGCTCAGCTTGACCGATGGCCACATCGCAAAGATCCTCGACAGGGTCCGCACGATGAAGCCCGATGTTATTTACTCTACGATTGTCGGCGCAGGCATCGTGCCATTCTATACTGCCTTCAAAGACGCCGGGTTTGACGGCCGCCAGCTTCCGATCGCCAGTCAATCGACCAGCGAAGCTGATGTCGTTCTGATGCGGCCCGATGTTGCTGAAGGCCATGTCACAGCCGCGCCATTCTTTCAGACCATCGATACGCCGGCCGCCAGCGCGTTCGTTGATGCCTACCATAAGCGGGTAGGGAAGGACTGGCCGATGACGGCGCCCGCCGAAGCTGCTTACTTCTCGGTTCACCTCTTCGCGGCAGCACTGGAGCGGAGCCGCAGCGACCATCTCGAAGAGCTGCTGCGGTCGCTCTGGGAAGTGGAGTATGACGCGCCGCAGGGACCGGTCCGGATCGATGCCAACACCAACCACACGCATCTGTGGCCGCGCGTTGCGCGCGTTGATGCCACTGGAAATTACCGCGTCGTGCATGATGCCGGAGTGAGGGTGCCACCCGACCCGTTCATGCTGGAGGTCCGCTTCAAGCATGAACCGGGAAGTGCATGGGCATTGTCCTACTGAGCGAGGCCAAATCCATGTCCGTCGCTCTTCTCAAGGATCTTCGTGACCTCGACGTTGCCGTGATCCACCCATTCGACGCCGACGGCGAACGGCTTGTCGAGCATCTGCGCCGTATCGGTTGCATGGCGAACCTGCTGTGGCCGGTACCTTCGTCCGTGCCCAAGGAATGCGACGTGGTCTTTCTCTCGATGGAAGACGAGGCTCGCGAGGAGATCGGGCAACTGCTGAAGTCGATGCCGAATCCGCCGCCGACCATCCTTGCCATTGTGAGCTATGAGAATCCGTCGATGCTGCAGATGGTGCTTGAGAGCGGCGCATTGTCGGTGATCGAGCGTCCGATCAAGCCGTTTGGGGTGCTCACGAATCTTGCGATCGCCCGCAATCTCTGGCTGCAACGGCAACGTCTCTTGAAAGAGGCGCGCAAGTACAAGAGGAAGGTTCTGGGCGATCAGAAAATTGCGCGCGCAAAGGCGATCCTGATGGCGGCGAACAATTTGAACGAGCAGGACGCCTACGCAAAGCTGCGCCAAGAGGCGATGGCGCAGCGTCTTCCGATCGACGAGATTGCAAATTCAGTCATCAATTCCGAAATCCTCTTGCGTTAGATAAAAAACGATGCTTGTATTTTCCGACATCTGAAACAGATGTTCCTGGCGCATCCCCTCAACCATTGAGGCCATGTTCTAGGTGTGTGGCGTGTAGCACACGCGACACTGCGGCGATGGAGCCCGCTCAATCCTCTGAACAGAGGAGAGTGCGGGTTTTTTGTTGCCTGCTGACAAGGCCGTCAGCCCATTCATTTCGGGATGATCGTCAAGTCGACATGTTGTTCGACCGATGGCGCTCGCCTTGAGCTCGGCAGGTGTTGGCTTGAATTTGCCGGCGCCGGACGAAGGGAGATGGATGTTTTTCCGCTTTCATCGACTTTTGGAAACAGGGGAAGTTCTATGAACGTAAGTCGTCGTCACCTTCTGAAAGCAGCCACGCTGGGTTCAGCCAGCCTCGCCGCACCACACATTGTGAGCCGTGCTTTTGCGGCCGAGCCGATCAAGGTCGGCGCGCTCTACTCGCAGACGGGAAATCTGGCAGTGGCGGAGAAGCTGCTCGCCAATGGCGTGTCGATGGCCGTCGCCGAAATCAATGCCACGGGCGGCATCCTGGGCCGTCCCGTCGAGGTCGTCGTTGAGGATGGGGCGTCCGATCCGAAGACATTCTCGGAGAAGGCCTCCAAGCTGATCGTCAAGGACAAGATCATGACCGTCTTTGGCTGCCACACCTCCGCGAGCCGCAAGGCTGTACTGCCGATCTTCGAGAAGCGCGGTGCGATGCTGTTCTATCAAACCCACTACGAAGGGTTCGAGTGCTCGCGCAACGTGATTTACTCCGGCGCCGTGCCGAACCATCAGCTCGCGAACTATATTCCCTGGATCGTGAAGACTCTCGGAAAGAAGAAGTTCTTCATCGTTGGTTCGAACTACATTTACCCACGCGAGATGGCGAAAGTTTCCAAGAAGCTGATCGAGGCCGCTGGCGCCCAATGGGTGGCCGACGAGTATCTCGAGCTCGGCCATTCCGAGTGGGCGGTCATGGTGAAGAAGATCAAGGAGTCGGGCGCCGATGTCGTCTTGTCCAATGTCGTCGGTGACTCCATCATCGCATTCTATCGAGAGTTCAAGAACCAGGGCATCTCGCAGGCCGACATCCCGATTTGCGCAACTGTGACGTCGGAAATCGAGATCGCCGCCATGGGCGCGGATTACGCGGCCGGTAGCTATACCTCGTTCCCATATTTCATGTCGCTCGACATGCCAGGGAACAAGAGCTTCATCGAGCGCTTCCGTAAATTCGTCAACGATCCTAAGCAGGTCACTTATCATTCGCTGGAGGCCGCCTATTTCCAGGTCTTCCTGTGGAAGCAGGCGGTGGAGAAGAGCAAGGATCTCGGCGCAGAGGGGATCCGGACCGGCATCGCAGGTCAGAGCTACGAGGCGCCCGGCGGTAAGGTGACGATCGACGCCGACAATCTGCATTGCTGGCTGACGCCGCGCATCGGTCAGTGGCAGGCGGACGGCCAGAGCAAGGTGGTCGATGCCTATCCGCACCCGATCAAGCCGCTTCCGTATTTCGCCTATGGCGAAACCGAATCCAACCTCTTCTGCACCTCGAAGGGCCTCGATACGGCGAAGCTGAAGATCTGAGCTCATCACTCAGCCCGTGAGACGATCTTCGCCTCACGGGCTATGACAGCGACAGGCGCTGGATTTGCGGTACGCTTCATGATTGACGTTCTTTTCATCGGCCTCAGCTTGAGCTCGATTCTGCTGCTGGTCGCACTCGGCCTTGCGATCACCTACGGTGCCATGGGCGTCATCAACATGGCGCATGGCGAGATCGTGATGGCAGGGGCCTACGTGGCGGTGCTCTCGGGGATATGGCTGAAGACGAGCTTCTATGTGGCCTTACCACTGGCCTTTCTCGCCGCTGCAGCCCTTGGCTGGATCATCGAACGTCTGGTGGTGAGCCGTCTCTACGGGCGGCTTCTCGACACCCTGCTCGCGACGTGGGGAGTCTCCATGCTGATTCAGCAGGCGATCCGGCTCGAGTTCGGCTTGACATTCCTGGGAATCCACATCGCTGGCCTGGGAACTGGCCTGCAGAATGTCGCCGTGCCTGCCGAACTTCAGGGGGTGGTCAACATCGCCGGCGTCGAACTCAATGCCTACCGTGGCTTCATCGTGCTCGTGACCGTGGTGCTCACCGCGCTGACCTGGTTCATCATGTACTGGACGTCGCTCGGAATGAAGGTCCGCGCGATCATTCGCAACCCGAAAATGGCGGCCGCTTGCGGTATCGACGTCAGGAAGGTCAATGCGCTCACCTTCGCTTATGGCTCGGGACTAGCCGGTGTTGCCGGCGTCATGATGTCAGGCTTCAAGGGGGTCTCGCCTGATCTCGGTTCGAGCATGGTGGTCGACGGCTTCATGGTTGTAGTCACCGGCGGCCTCGGTAGCCTGATCGGTACCATCATGGCATCCGGACTTCTGGGAGAAACCAATGCGCTCGTCGCAGTCGCGACCAACGACATCCTGGCGCGCGCCGTGATCTTCGCGGCCGTGATTCTCGTCATCGTCTTGAAGCCCGAAGGGCTGTTCTCGTTCAAACGTCGCTGAGCTCCATGACTCTCGATCGCAGGCTGACACTTTGCGCTTACGCGCTGTTCATCGTCGCAATCTTTGCGGTGCCGCTGTTCGTCGACGAATTTGGGCTGAACCGGATCGCCAAGTTTCTCGTCTATGGCATGCTCGGCATCGCGATCGCGCTGTCCTGGGGCTACGCGGGTATCCTCAATCTCGGGCAGGGGCTTTTCTTCGGGCTCGGCGCCTACATGCTCGCCATGTCGCTGAAACTGGCGAGCCCAACCAGCCTGCAACAGGGTGCGGACAAGCCGGTGCCGGACTTCATGCTCTGGAATGCCGAGCCGGGTGCGCCGACCGACCTGTGTTGCATCAACAAGGCATCATTTCTCTGGCTGCCGTTCCAGCACCAGAGCGTCGGTCTCGTCATGGGAATTGCGCTGCCGGTGATCGTGGCGGCTTTGCTGGGCATCATTGTATTTCGCAAGCGGATCGAAGGGCCGTTTGTCTCGATCATCACGCTGGCCCTGGTGCTGCTCGTTCGCCTCGTGCTGGTCGATGCGCAGCCGGTCACGGGTGGATTCAACGGGCTGACGGACCTCGCCTCGCTCGAGATCTTCGGCTTCGAGTTCGATCCTTACAGCAAGGGCACGTACTGGCTGGCCGCGGGTATCTTGACCCTGACCCTGGTGGCGACGCGCCTGATCGTCGAGACCCGGGCCGGTCTGGTGTTGCAGGCGGCACGGGACGACCAGCGGCGCGTTCGCTATCTCGGTTTCGACGTCTCGCTCTACCAGACGTTCTTCTTTTGCGTGGCGGCGGCGATCTCGGGCGTGGCGGGCATGCTCTATGTGATCGTCGCGCAGTTTGCCTCGCCGACCTTCATGGATCTTGCCTTCTCCGTGACGATGGTGGTCTGGGCGGCCGTCGGCGGCCGCGCTTCCATCCTGGGCGCGTGCGTTGGAGCGATTCTGATCAACATGATGGAGGCCGGCATCAGCGAAACGGAGGCGCTGGTCGGAGCCTGGAAAGCGATCATAGGACTGGTCTTCGTGCTGACCGTCCTGTTCCTTCCTCGGGGCCTCGCTGGGCTCTTGCATGACCAGATCGGGCGGTTTGCTTCGGTCGGGCGTGACAAGCCGCGTGTTGCTCATGTCCCGATGTCCAGCGCGGCCGTCACCGAAACCAAGGAGGCTTGAGAATGTCGGCGGTCGCGATCACGATCGACGGGCTCGGCGTGAACTTCGGCGGCTTCAAGGCAGTCGACAACGTCTCGCTCACCGTCGATGACGGAGAACCGCAGAGATCATCAACGGCATGAAAGGGCAGCACACGATGCTCGTGGTCGAGCACGATATGGGCTTCGTGCGCGAGATTGCGCAGCGGATCACGGTTCTCCATCTCGGCCGCGTCCTGGCCGAGGGCGGGATCTCGGAGAATCGAGGCGAACCCGAAGGTCCGCGCAGCCTATCTCGGGTCAAAGGGGTTGTCGTGACGCTCCAGCTCTCCAGTATCGACAGCTTTTACGGCCGCAGCCACGTCCTTCACGGTTTGTCGCTCACAGTTCCGGCAGGGCAGGTGACGAGCGTCGTGGGCCGGAACGGGACCGGCAAGACGACACTCCTGAAAACGATCATGGCGCTCACGGATCACGCCGACGGGCGCATCGTCCTCAATGGCGAGGATCTGTCGGCCAAGCCGACGCATTTGAGGGCTGCCGCCGGGATCGCATACGTGCCGCAGGGGCGCGAGATCATCGCCGACTTCACGATCCGGGAAAACATCCTGATGGGCTGCTTTGCCCGCCGCGATGGCAAGCGCGTTTTGCCGGATTTCATCGGAGAGCTGTTTCCTTACCTCACCGAGAATCTCGATCGGCCAGGCGGCTTGCTGTCCGGCGGACAGCAGCAGCAGCTCGCGATCGCACGCGCGCTCGCGGCCGACCCGAAGGTGTTGCTGCTCGACGAGCCGAATGAGGGCATCCAGCCGTCGATCGTCGAGGATATCGAGCGCATCATTGTTCGGCTCAATCGCGAGATGGGGCTGACCGTCGTCCTCGTCGAGCAGAACATCGAATTCGTTCGCTTCGCGTCCCACGGTTTCGCGATGCTCGAGAAGGGGCAGATCGTTGCGTCTGGCCCGATCTCCACTCTCACCGACACGCTCGTTCACGAGCACATGGCCGTCTGACGGCGCCTTCCGGAGTACATCAATGACGACATCCACGAGCTACCGCGCCGCAACGGTTCAATTCGAGCCGACCATGTACGAGAAGGAGCGCAATCTCGCGCGTCTGATCAAGCTCTGCACCGAGGCCGCAGCCGAGGGCGCGCGCCTGATCGTCACTCCCGAGATGGGGACGACGGGGTACTGCTGGTATGATCGCGACGAGGTCAAGCCGTTCGTCGAGACCGTTCCGGGCCCGTCGACGGACCGCTTCCAGCGGATTTGCGAGCAGCATAATTGCTACATCGTGCTCGGGATGCCCGAGGTCGATCCTGCGACCGAGCTCTACTACAATACAGCCGTCCTCATCGGACCGAACGGGATCGTCGGTCGGCATCGCAAATCGCATCCCTATATCGCCGAGCCCAAATGGGCGGCGAACGGCGACGTCGCGCATCAGGTCTTCAAGACCGAACTCGGTCGGATCGGAATGCTGGTCTGCATGGACCTGCACTTTTTCGAAACCGCACGCATCGAGGCGGTCGCGGGCGCCGACGTGATCTGCCACATCTCGAACTGGCTGCAGGAGCGCACGCCTGCGCCTTACTGGATCAACCGGGCATTCGAGAATTCCTGCTACGTGATCGAGGCGAACCGTTGGGGATTGGAGCGCACCGTGCAGTTCTCGGGCGGCAGCTGCATCATCGAGCCGGACGGCCGCGTGGCGGCGTCGATCGATGCCGGGGACGGCATCGCTTATGCAGAAATCGATCTGAGCAGGTCACGCAAACGCGAGGTGCTCGGCGAGAAAGTGTTTGAGAAACGGCGCCCGGAACTCTACCCCGAACTGATGACCAACAGTTTCACCTGGAATCCGGGCGACTTTTTCAAGCTCTACGGCTACCAGCCGATTCCGAAGGGGAAGCTGTCGCAGCTGGCGGTCGTGCAATTTTCGCCAGCCGACGATGTCGCTGCAAATCTGGCGACCATCGAGCATCGCGCCCGCGAGCTTGTCGGGACTGCCAAGCCCGACATGGTCGTCTTTCCCGAGCTGTCATTGACCGGCTTGACCGATCCGGCAGCGCACGCCGAGGAACTGGAGGGGCCCGCCGTCAAGGCGTTGACCAGGCTCGCCATGAAGCTGCGGACGTATAGCCAAGCCGTCCGTCGCTGCGCTCTCCTTTCTCCGCACCCAGCGTCTCCGTCATCTCGGCTTCGAGAATCTCCTGCACCGCACCCTGGATCAGCGGCTTCAGGAACTCCTTGTCCGACCTCAACAACTCTTTGACTGCAGAGACGTCCGTCCTAATCTTCGTCACGGTCATGGCGGGGTCCAAGCTCCTCTATGAGCGGTGATCTTCGCAATCACCGGACTTACCATGACCGCTTCAGCCTCTCAGCTTTTGCAGAACCTTCCGCA
>NZ_PSRR01000008.1 GCF_004296405.1 Bradyrhizobium sp. Leo170 | reverse complement strand
AAAGCGGATTATTTTTTACGGGAGGGGTGGACAGACTTTTCGCTGATTTGCCCGTCGGGCAGTTTTTGCATAGCTCGCGTCTCAACACACGCCGTCATTCCCGGACGATGCGCCGCCTCGGGGCGCAGCTCCCGCGATTGTCAATTTCCGGACAAGGTCCGGGCTCTCGCTGGCCGCGCCTGCATCGACCGCGGCTTTCACAGTGCCAACGTCGCCTTGCACGATAATAGATATCGGTCCACCTCTGGGTTGTTGCCGAGCGACGAGCTTGACGTTAGCCGCCTTGGCCACGGCGGGCCCCTCCCAACAAAACTGCGAACTCATGCGTCCGTGCTTGAGATTCCTTTGTTTTCCAGACTACCGGCGAAAGTCGACAGCACCCGACTTCGGTTTCACGCTGCACCGCAAACCCTTTCGGCGCGCTGACGACAACTCCCCCCTGGTCGCGCGGAGATGATATAATGTTCGATATCAGGAGCCTCCGAAGCTCCGAGACCAAGGATTTCGCTTACGCAATCAACTGCGATCAAGACGACGGCGCTCGAGGAGATGCACTCCGAAATCAGGCAGACGATCGTGACTGCGGTCAGCCGACGCGGGAAATGGAGGACGTTATGGCGTGGCGTGACGACAAGGCCCGAGCAACCCTGATCCACGAGGCCGGTGGGAGCGTGCAGCCGGGCAAGACGCCCCGGGCCTTTGCCGAGCTTCTGTTTGGCCACAGTAACATCGAGGACCTCGCCAATTACGACGCCGCGTCCCTGGCCTTTCTGGCGGAACAAGCCTGGGAACATGTGCAGCGGCGGACAGCTGATAGCGCCGACATCCGCGTCATCAATCCGATGATGCCCGACGGGCGCGAGATTTCCGTGCTCGAAGTTCTCAACGACAACATGCCCTTCCTGTTCGATTCCACCATGGCGGAGCTCGCCGAGCAGGGCATCGAGGTCACGCTGGTCGCCCACCCGATCATTGCCGTGGAGCGCAACGAGCAGGGCAAGCTGCTGCATTTCTACGGCGAGGCGCTCCCCGAGGGGATAACGGGCGAGCGCGAAAGCCTGATTCACTTCCACATCGCACGCCTGGACGCCGAGGCCGACCGCCAGAAGCTGATCGACGGCCTCTCCAAGACGCTGAGCGACGTGCGCGCCTGCGTCACCGACTGGCGAGCCATGCGCGCCCGCGTGGAGCAGGCGATCAAGACCTTCAGCTCCAATCCGCCGCCGATGCCGATCGACGAGGTCGCCGAAGCCACCCAATTCCTGCAATGGCTGTGCGCCGACAATTTCACTTTTCTCGGCCTCCGAGAATACCGCTTCGCACCAGACAGCGATGCGCCGGACGACATCACCACCGGCGAAGGCCTCGGCATCCTGCGCGATCCCGATGTGAAGGTGCTGCGCCGCGGCGCCGAAATGGTGGTGATGACGTCGGAGATCCGCGCGTTCATGCGAGAGCCTACCCTGCTCATCGTCATCAAGGCCAATGTGAGCAGCCGCGTCCATCGCCGCGTCCGGATGGACTATGTGGGCATCAAGCTCTTTACGCCCGACGGCCGGCTTGAGGGCGAATTGCGCCTCGTCGGCCTGTTCACCTCGGCCGCCTATACCCGCTCGGTGCGGCAGATCCCCTATGTCCGCCACAAGGCGGCGCAGGTGCTCGAGCGCGCCGGCTTCGAGCCGGACAGCCATTCGGGCAAGGCGCTCCTGCATATCCTTGAAGAATATCCGCGCGACGAGCTCGTCCAGGTCGACGTCGAGACTCTCTACAATTTCGTCATGGAGATCCTGATGCTTTATGAGCGCCCCCGCGTGCGGGCGCTGGCGCGCGCCGACAAATTCGACCGTTTCGTCTCCATCCTCGCCTTCATTCCGCGTGACAAATATGACACCGACGTCCGCACACGCGTCGCAGGCTTCCTGGCGCAGGTCTATAAGGGGCAACTGGCGGCCTCCTACGCAGCCTTCCCTGAGGGGTCGCTCGCCCGCGTCCACTACATCATCGGGCGGTATGAAGGCGACACGCCTGTCATCGAGCGCGCCACGCTTGAAGCCGGAATCAGCGCCATCGCCGCAACATGGGCTGACAAGCTGAAAGCCGCGCTTGCGACCACCGCTGACGGCATGCGGGCCCGCCTGATCGCCAACCGTTATGCACGAGCCTTTACCGGCGGCTATACCGAGGTCTTCGACACCTCACAAGCGATTGCTGATATCGCCATCATCGAAAAGCTCACTGCCGCTCGTTCCGTGGCGCTTTCGGTTCACCGCATCGACGGCGACGATCCGACGCGTTTCGGCCTCAAGGTCTTTTCGCGCGGCGCGCCCCTGTCGCTGTCCTATCGGGTGCCGGTGATCGAAAATCACGGCCTGCGCGTCGTCAACGAGCGCACCTATGAGATCAGGCCGAGCGCCACGCCCGCACCCGCGCCGGTTTGGCTGCACGACATGACGATCGAGGCCAATGACGGCAAGCCGATCGTCATCACCGCGGAATTCGCCCGTCGCCTGGAAGCCTCGATCATGGCGGTGGTGGGCGATCGCGCCGAATCCGACGGATACAACGCGCTGATCCTGCGCACGGTCCTGAGCTGGCGCGAAGTTTCGGCCATCCGCGCCCTCTCCCGCTACCTGCATCAGATCCGCGCGCCGTTCAGCCAGGACTACATGTCGGAGACTCTGCGCAAGAACACCGCGATCACCACCAGCATCGTCGCTCTGTTCCAGGCTCGTTTCGACCCGCGCCTCACCGCCACCGACGCCGAGCGCTCGGCGCGCGAGACGGCCCTCCTCGCCGAGATCGAAGAGCAGCTCAAATCCGTCGCCTCATTGGATGAAGACCGCATTCTGCGCCGTTTCACCAATCTGGTGCAGGCCGCCATCCGCACCAATCTATGGCAGCTCGGTCCGGACGGGCATCCGCGGCCGGTGATCTCCGTCAAATTCGACGCGCGCAAGATTGAGGAGCTGCCTGCACCTCAGCCGCTCTACGAGATCTTCGTCTATTCGCCGCGCGTCGAAGGCATTCATCTGCGCTTTGGCAAGGTCGCGCGCGGCGGCCTGCGCTGGTCCGACCGGCCGCAGGATTTCCGCACCGAGATCCTCGGCCTGGTCAAGGCGCAGCAGGTCAAGAACGCCGTCATCGTGCCGGTCGGCGCCAAGGGCGGCTTCGTGCCCAGACGCCTGCCACCGCCTTCCAATCGCGAGGCCTGGATGGCGGAAGGCACCGAAGCCTACCGCATCTTCGTGCGCTCGCTGCTCGAACTCACGGACAATCTCGACGGCGACACGATCGTGCCGCCCGAAGACACCGTGCGGCACGATGGCGACGACCCCTATCTCGTTGTCGCAGCCGACAAGGGCACCGCGACCTTTTCCGACATCGCCAACGCGATCTCGACCGAGAAGGGACATTGGCTTGGCGATGCTTTCGCCTCCGGCGGCAGCCAGGGCTATGATCACAAGAAAATGGGCATCACCGCACGCGGCGCGTGGGAAGCGGTCAAGCGCCATTTCCGCGAACTCGGCACTGATATCCAGACCATGCCCTTCACCGCTGTCGGCGTGGGCGACATGTCCGGGGACGTCTTCGGCAATGGCATGCTGCTCTCGCCGGCGACCAGGCTCGTTGCGGCTTTCGATCACCGCGATATTTTCATCGACCCCTCA
Source organism: Bradyrhizobium sp. Leo170 (assembly GCF_004296405.1). Lineage (GTDB taxonomy): Bacteria > Pseudomonadota > Alphaproteobacteria > Rhizobiales > Xanthobacteraceae > Bradyrhizobium. The sequence continues at coordinate 68,819 of NZ_PSRR01000008.1, read as the reverse complement.
CCCGATCTCGCCGCCAGCCACGCCGAGCGCCAACGCCTGTTCGACCTGCCGCGGTCGAGTTGGCAGGACTACGACAAGTCAAAGATCTCGCCGGGCGGCGGGGTATTCTCGCGTTCGCTCAAGGCAATCCCGCTGGCGCCGGAAGTGCGGACCCTGCTTGATCTCGACAAGCCGCAGCCTACCCCCTTCGAGGTGATGACGGCGATCCTCAAGGCACGCGTCGACCTCCTCTGGTTTGGCGGCATCGGCACCTATATCCGCGCGTCCGGAGAAAGCGACGATCAGGTCGGCGATCGCGCCAACGATCCGATCCGCGTCACCGGCGCTGATATCCGCGCGCGGGTGATCGGCGAAGGGGCCAATCTCGGCGTCACGCAGCGCGGCCGCATCGAAGCCGCACAGAAAGGCGTCAAGCTCAACACCGACGCCATCGACAATTCGGCCGGGGTCAACACCTCTGACGTCGAGGTCAATATCAAGATTGCACTGGCGCGCCCCGAACGCGAAGGGCGTCTCAGTTCGACCGACCGCAATATGCTGCTTGCCGCGATGACCGACGAGGTCGGAGCCCTGGTGCTGCGCAACAATTATCTGCAGACGCTGGCGCTTTCGCTGGCCGAACGCAAGGGCCTGGCCGAGGCCGGCTTCCTCACTCGGCTGATGCAATCGCTCGAGCAGCGCGGGCTCCTCAGCCGCGCCGTGGAATTCCTGCCGGACGATGCCGCGATTGCCGAACGCGCCCGGCGCGGCCAATCCTTGTCTCGGCCGGAACTTGCCGTGCTGCTGGCTTACGCCAAGCTGACACTTTACGACGATCTGCTCGTTACCAGCGTGCCTGATGATCCATATCTCGCCCGCGAACTATCCGAGTACTTCCCGCGCGAGGTGCAGGACAAATTCCCCACTGCGGTGGAACACCATCGCCTTCGCCGGGAGATTATCGCAACCAATCTCGCCAATGCGTTTGTCAATCGCGGCGGCCCGGCTTGTGTCGTGCGCCTGATCGACGAGACGGATGCCGACGTGTCGACCATCGCCATGGCCTTCGTGGCGGTTGACGAGTGCTACGGCCTGAAGCGGCTCAATGACGCGATCGACGGACTGGACACGCGCATCGACGGGCAAGTGCAACTGGGCCTCTACGCGGCGATACAAGATCTGCTGCTCTCCCGCATGCTCTGGTACGTGCGCAATGTTGATTTCAAGGCAGGCCTGGACTCGGTCATCGCCCGCTTCGGCCCGAGCATCCGCGAAATCGCCGCCGGACTCGACAAGACCCTGCCGGAGGATGTGCAGGCCGGGCGCAGCAAGCGGCGACAGGACCTGATCGATGCCGGCGTCCCGGCCGACCTCGCAGGTGATCTTGCGGATCTCGACGCCCTGGTCTCGGCACCGGATATCGTAACCGTCGCGGAGCGCACCAGGCGGACCATCGGCGACGCCGCCACGACCTTCTTCGCCGCCGAGGCCAATTTCCGCCTCGATCGCCTCATCGCCGCCGCACGCAGCGTGTCGGCAAACGATAATTACGAACGTCTCGCCATTGATCGCGCCGTCGACCAGATCGCCGCCGCCGAAAGAAGACTGGCTGCGGACATGCTTGCAACCGGCCAATGCGGCCAGCAAGCCGCGGGCGACTGGCTCGCCGCTCATCCTGAAGCAACGCGCATCCGCCGCTCGGTCGAGGAGATCGCAGCCAGCGGCCTGACGCTCGCCAAGCTGACGGTGGCGGCAAACATGCTGGGCGATATGGTGAAGAGCTGAGCGGGCTCGGAAGATCGCCTCGAGGCTGCCGGCTCGCACCGGCATTCGTCAGGCCGTCGGGAAGCGAGATTCCAGGAGATCGACCTCCCTGACCAACTTGCGGGCGATCTCGTCCGAGAGCTGTCGGCTGCGCGCGATGCGATACAGTTCGGCCCGTTCGGCGCGAAGTCCGACGAGACGGAGGCGGCGTTCGATGTCGTCGATTTTCTGCGCAAGTTCGGCTTCCTGACCGACCTTGGAACGTCCGTCGATACGCTGGCGATACAGCGCCATGATGCGAACGCCGGCATCGGTATAGAGATCGGCGTCAACTTGCCCTTCACCCATGTCATGCTGGGCCTGCTCGATCGCGCGGATCGCGGCTTCCGCCGCAGCGATGCGCGCTCGATCTTCTTCGGCCTGATGCGATGGCTCGGGTGGAAGCTCCAGATCCTTGAGCAAGAACGGCAGCGTTATGGTGGCGGCAACCAAAGATACGATGATGACGCCGCCGGCGAGAAAGATCGCGAGATCGCGTGCCGGAAATGGCGAACCATCGTTCATTGTCAACGGCAGTGTCAGTACGCCTGCAAGGGTAATGGCACCGCGCACACCGGCAATCGAGGTCGCCGCGATCAGGCGCCAGCTTGGAACATACGGCTTCTCGCCCTTCAGATGCGCGCGAAACAGCGTAAATCGTAGTGACGTCCAGACCCAGACGAACCGCAATGCTGCCAGAGCGAGATTAATCGCAACCACATAGACGAGGAGCCAGACTGGCGCATGATGCCCCGTCTCTTGGACCACTCTCGCCGCACCATCGAAGAGCTGCGGGAGCTGTTCGCCAAGCAGGACGAAGATCACGCCGTTCGCGGTGAACTGCACCAGGTCCCAGACGGCACCGCGACGAATGCGGGTCGCAGGTAATGCCTGGCCGCTCTGCTCGGCGTAGCTCATGGTGATCCCGGCGGCGACGGCCGCAAGAATGCCGGAACAATGCACGTATTCGGCCAGGAGATAGGCGCCGAACGGAATCAGTAAACTGATCAGTATCTGCGAGCCCGTCTCTTCGCCAAAATGGCGCGAGACCCAATTCTTCGCGACGGTCACGGCCCATGTCACAACGACGCCGATGGCGATGCCACCGGTAGCAAGCCAAAGGAACGTTCCGAACGCGGCGAACGCCGAAAACGAACCGGTCAGAGCGGCAGCAACGGCGAACCGCATGCAGACCAGGCCCGATGCGTCGTTGAGCAATGATTCCCCCTCGAGGATGTGCATCAGCCGGCGAGGAATTGGTATGCGCGCGGCAATCGCAGAGACGGCGATCGGATCGGTGGGAGAGATGACCGCGGCGAGCGCGAAAGCGATCGCGAGAGGCATCGCCGGAATGATCCAATTGACGAAATATCCGACACCGACGACCGTGAATACGACGAGGCCGAACGCCAATTCCAGGATCGTCCCCTTGTCGCGAAACAGTCCTTCCTTGGGGATGCGCCAGCCGTCCAGAAACAGCAGTGGCGGCAGGAACAGCAGAAAGAAAATGTCCGGCTTCAATTGGACGCCGAGGTCGGCCACCGCAGCAATGAGCACGCCGATGACGATCTGAACGAGCGGCATGGGAAGCGATATCGGCGACATGCGGGCAACCCCGCCGCTGACGACCACAGCCAGCAGCAGAATCAATGCAACGGTAATGGTCTCCACGCTCTCTCTCGCATGCGTAAAGTCTGGGGATTTGCTTTGCGGGCATCATAGCGACGCCACCCGAGTCATTCCACCATCCATCCCGCGCCCCACCTCCCCGCGGGGTCTGTACTCGCGTTCCAATTACAGGTATGGCAATGCACTGTCTCGGTCCTCAGGTTCTGGATGAACTTCCTGATGAACGATCGGTCGGCGAAATATCGCGAGTTCTTCGCCAAATACGTTGCCGGAAACGCAAACCCAGGAATCGCGAACGCATTTGCGCTCGTCCCACGCGAACGGTTCGCGGGGCCGGGTCCGTGGTCGATCCGTTGCGGCGACGGTTACATCCGCACGCCGGACGACGATCCCGCATTCATTTACCAGGACGTCTTGATCGGGCTCGATCCCGATCGTGGCATCAATATCGGAATGCCCAGCGCCCATGCCGCCTGGCTGGACAAAATGGATTTGAGAGAAGGCGATCGGGTCATCCAGGTGGGGGCTGGAACCGGATACTACACGGCAGTCATTGCAGAGATCGTTGGAGCTTCCGGCACCGTCACCGCCTTCGAGATCGATGAGGATCTGGCCGCGCGTGCGCGACAAAATCTGAAGGACTACAGCCAGGTCTTGGTGCACACTGGGTCCGGAATCGGCCGCGAATTGCCTAAGGCCAACGCCATCTACGTCTGCGCGGCGGCAACAGCTCCGAGCTGGGCGTGGATCGATGCCCTGCTTCCCGGCGGTAGGCTGATGTTTCCGTTGGCACCGGAATTCGGACTGGGCGGTATGCTGCGCGTGACGCGGCCCCAGGCTGGTGACCGGTGGCCCGCAACCTTCGTGTCGCGCGCGCGGTTCATCGGCTGTACGGGATTGCACGGCGATCCAGAGGACCGTGAGCGTCTCATCAACGCCTTCACCGAAGGTTGGGATCGCGTGCGATCGTTACGGTTTGATGATCGAACCGACCGGACGTGCTGGTTTGCCGGCGATGGCTGGTGGCTCTCCACCGCCGAGCCGGCATGACGGTCTCTCTTCAGGGCGCGCGGCTGCTTCCCTTCATCCAAGGAGCTTCTGCTTGGCACCGATAATCCGAAGCCCGAAGGTTGACGAGCTGCCCAGCCTTATGGCTTGGCGCCGATCTTGATATGGATCGCGTCGGTGCTTTCCTGATTGTCCGGGACCTGTTTCACGATTGCGGTCAATCCCTCGTTCCGCATGGCGTGCAGAAGGACAGCGGCTGGCTTGCCAGCCGCTCCCCAATCCGAGTGTCGCGATTCGGCGATCTGCACTTCAACCCCTTTGAACACGACGATGCCGGCCGCGGGCTTTCCTGGCGGGATATATCCAGAGCCTTGTGCAACCGCCTGTCTCTTCCAGCCAGCGGCATCAAGCGCCTTTCCGACATCTTCCATCAAGGCAACAGCTTCGGGGTCAAGCTCGACCGAGAAATCGAACGGAGTGCCACGAAATTCCTTGAGGGCACCGGCAATCCGCTGTTGGGATGCGGGGCCGAACCTCCTCGGGCTATCGGCCCAATATTCCAGAGCGACGCCGACCAGGACGAGAGCGGCAAACGTGATCGCCAGTCCTCGCTCCCAGGCGCCTTTCGAAATCCCGAGAACCAGAAGAGCGACCTCGCCGCTCAACCCTACCAGAAGCAGGATCTCCCCGATCTCCTTCAGCCAACTGAAGAGGACCAGGGAAAAGGCGGCGGTATTTAACATCAAGCTCTCCAAGTCGCAGGCTGGCAGGCGGCTTGGGGGACCGCATCACTCGTAACTGCGGGTTCGACATGCGAAGGTCTGGACCTAAGCAACGGGAGATTAATAAGTCGCTAGCGGTCAGGGTGCGCGTCGTGCGGTGGTTCGTCGCGCGGACCACGCGGTCCTAAGATGCGCGCCGGGACAGCTCCGCTGGTGCAGCGCGCCGCTCAAAATAGAACTGCGAACTCGTATGTGATTAAGATTTTCAATGGTGCTGGACAGAGCGCGGCAATCAATGCGCGATCACCGCGCATTCGGCAAGGCCCGAGGCTCGACCAGCAGGCCCTGTCGTTCGTAGCGGCGGCGAGTTCTGCTGAAGCGCACGACGACGGCATATCGGGTACTGTTCGCCTTCGCTCGCCGCGTGAGCAGGGCATCGCCCGCCGGCAGAAACTCGAGATCATCGAGGCCAACGCAGTGCAGGCACGCCGGGCCGGGCGCCTCCATCATAAGGAGATCGCCGGTGCCGCCGCACCGATGGCATGTCCACTCCCTGTTCAATGGCTGGATGACCACCAGTTCCGGGCCACGGCTTGCCTTTTCCGCGAGGCGCTCACGTTTCGTTTCCGAGAGTTCCGGCGATACCCAATTTGTCCGATATGACACCTCGATCTCAGCGTTTCCACTTCGACTGAAGCGCAGCGCTTGGCGCTGCGGCGTACGAGCAACATAGGCTGTCGGGCTTGCGATCAGTCCTTTCGCGGTCACCCAAGACTGGAATAGCTGCATGGCTTCCGAGATGCGCGGTGGATTGACCTGGACAACTTCCTCCAGGCAATCGACCTGCCCGCGCTGCCAGCGCTCGACCGCTCCGGGGTCGAGCCACCCGATCCCGACAAGGACGTCGATGGCGCTCACAAAGTGCCGGGCGACAAGTGCCTCTTCGGCTGCCTTGGCGACGCGATCGCCCAGTGGAACCCGATTCTTCCGGCTCATCGTAGCTCAGCATCCCCTTCTAATCGACGCCGGGTCCTGGCCTGCGGTAACGGGTCCCGCCTCGGCCTTCGCGCTGAACAACGCCCGCGCGTTGCCCGGTCTCGACGGGCAGGATCGGACATACGGATGAGTTGAGCAAGAGCTCAACCCATCCGAGGCACTGAACAGATTTCTCTGTTTGCGGCCGACAGACTGCCGTTTCGCGAATCAACGTCCGGCGTTAACGATTGTGAAAAGCTGGCGGTCCAACTCGGGAGAGTTTCATGGCCTTTCCTCTCGTCCAACAGCAGCCGATCTTGGCTTCCGGCAGGGATATGCCTTTGACACGTGCGGACATCCTTGCCCGCTATCTTCGCCTTCGGGAAATCTCCAAGAGCCTTCATGAGGAAGTTCTTAGGTCCATATCCGACGACGCATTACTGAAACAAGCGCGTCGGCTCGGATTGGCACGAGGAAAGACGTTGCTTCTCGATGACATGGACGAGATCTACTACGTCTACGACCTCGCCATCTACACCGCGCCGCCGGATCGTTCGCGGGCGATCGACCGCTATGCGAAGTCGGCCAAGTTTGAGGCGCAGTCCGACGAACGACTGATGCTGGATGCGATGCGCAGGTCGCAGTTTGCAATACTCCAGATCGAACAACGTCACGACGTGGTGGGCCTGATCGCCACCGACATTCTCCACAACTCCAAAGTGTGGCTGCTCGATGTCGGGCTTGAGAGCTCGATGGACGATGGAGAATTGATCGCTACCAGGCTGCTCACCCCTGGGCCGTTCTCGATGACCGCCGGCGTCAACGTTCCGTTCGAGATCGAAATGCTCGAGCCGATTTGCATGCTGCTGCCGCAGCGCACGGGCAACAGCAGGCTCAGCCAGATAGCGGACCACAGGCACTTCGCCGAAGCCGTCTATAAGGTGGGGCTCGCGGATGGCGTCATGGATCGAATGGCCTATTTCGATCCTGCCGGCGGGGCCTGACCTCAGCTCGGACAAATTTGCGAACTGGCCAGTTCCAAAATAAAAATCCGCCGACCTACGGTGAACATTCAATTATCGAGCAACATCCGCTGGAAGCGCTGTTTTCTTATCGACGGGTCGCTTAGCTCCCCTGTAATGACTTCATAGTCCGCCAAAGCGGCCGTTCATACGCGATCCACGCACGCAATTGCGTCGATGCTAGCCTGCGAAGCAGTCTAGGCGCCAAAATCAAGAACAATGTTAGAGTGAACAAGACTACGGCGGAGAGAGTGTCAGTCAACCCCCATTGAAAGATAAAGCATTTTTGTCCCTCCTAGACCAAGACTCACCGTTTGAGCTACGGCCGGGAAATGGGGTTTGGAGCAGCTCAGGCACGAAGCAGGTTTGGATTGGCTCATCCCAACGGACACCTTCCGGATAGTATTTTACACTTGGATACTGCACCCGAATCCCTCCATGCAGTACCGCTTGGCGGTTTGCGCTGCATCCGAAGCGGTGCCGAACTATCCCTTACGATTGCTGCGGAACGCGGCTCCCGCGCCTGATCCACACGGCGATGGTGGGTCCGACGACTGCCACGACGCAAAGGGCCGAAAGCACGGCGCTGATCGGCCGCGTAACAAAGATCGTGAAATCCCCGCCGCTCAAAAAAAGCGTTTCGCGCAACGCCTTCTCGAAAATCGGGCCGATCACCAGCCCGAGAATCATCGGCGCGAGGTCAAAACCGATCTGGCGCAAAACCGAGCCGACGACTCCGAAGCCGACCAGAACGCAAAGGTCCCAGTAGCTGTTTCGCACCGTGTACACGCCGACGAAGCTGATGGCGAAAATGAAGCCGATCAATGCGTATTGCGGCACGCGCAGCAGCCGAACCCACATCCCGACCAGCGGCAAATTCAGAGCGAGCAGCGCCACATTGCCGATATACATGGACGCGAGGAGGCCCCACACGACGTCCGGATGTTGGGACAGCAGCAGCGGCCCGGGCTGTATGCCTTGAACGATAAGCGCCCCGAGCATCAACGCCACGTTCGGCGTGAAAGGAATCCCGAGACTCAAGACAGGCACCAGCGCGGAGGTTGCGACCGCATTGTTCGCCGCTTCCGGCCCGGCAAAGCCCTCGATCGCTCCCTTGCCGAACTCGTCCCGGTGCGTTCGGGCAATGGCCTTTTCGACGCCGTAGGACGCAAAGGTCGATGTGAGAGAGCCCGGGCCGGGCAACAGTCCGATAAGAAAGCCGATGCCCGACCCTCGCACGATGGCAGGCCACGCACGCGACCACTCGCGGCGTGTCGGGATCATTTCCCGCAAACGCACGGTGGTGGCACGCGGAAATCCTTCGTTCGAGGCGAGGACGTGGAACAGCTCGCTCAGTCCGTACAGGCCCAGCGCGACCGGCACGAGATCGAAGCCCAATGCCAACGTACTCGTGTTGAATGTAAAGCGCGTGTCTCCACTGACGGCATCGACGCCGATCGTCGCCAGAGCCATGCCGACCAAAAGCATGACCATGTTCTGGGCTGGATCGTTTCCAGTGATGCGCACCAGCGTCAAACCGCCCAAAAGCGCCAGAAGGCAGAACTCCGGAGACGAGAAGCGCAGCGCAACGTCGGCGAGCAGCGTGGTGAACAGGCTGAGCCCGACAATGCTGATCGTTCCGGCGATGAACGATCCCACGGCGCAAATCATCAAGGCAGCGCCGGCTCGCCCCTTTCTCGCGAACTCGTAACCATCGATCGTCGTGACGATAGATCCGCTTTCACCGGGGATCCGGAGGAGGATCGCCGTGGTCGATCCGCCATACATGGCACCGTAGTAAATCCCAGCCAACATGATCAGACCGGTCACTGCGGAAAAATGGATCGTGATCGGCATCAGGATTGCCATCGCGCCCAGCACGCCGAGACCTGGCAGAACGCCGGTAGCGGTGCCCACAAGCGCCCCGAGCAGTGCGGCCGCAATGTTCACGGGCTGGAGAGCCACGGCGAACCCGCCAAGCATGTTACCGAGCAGATCCATGATCAGCCCCTGAAAATGACAGTGAGAAGGGAGCCGAACGGCAGCGATACCTTCAGGCCCAATGAGAAGACAATCCAGAACGCAACAGGTGTTGCCACGCTGAGAACGACGGCGCTCGTCCATGGTGCGCCGGCAAGACGTCCCATCAACAGGAGGAAGACCCCCGTCGTCAGGAAAATCCCAAACAAGGGCAGCCCGACGATGAACATCACGCAAAGGGAAAAGGCGACCCCGACGCGCAGCGCCGCGCTGTCCCGGGGCCAGAGACCGAGATCAGCAGATGCGCCGCGGTTACGAACCGTCACGAATGCGCCAAATACCACCCAGCAGACCCCCACCACGACGGGTACGGCGCCGACGCCCGTTCCCGGTGGGTCGCCCATCGGCAGTTCGATGGCCTGATAGAGATAGAACAGTCCCGCAGCCGTCAGAATGAGCGATGCGAGCCTGATTCCCGTGGTCGATGCCGGAGCATTGGCCGCTGTCGAAGCCTCGGTCTTGATGACTATCGCCTGGTCCATCTGCGGCCTACTTTCCGCTCGGAGTCGATGGAGCCGTGGCGTTGAAGATCTCCGTGAACTGACGGGTCATCTTCTCGCCATCGGTGAATTGCACCTGAATGTTCTGAGCGGTGAGCACCCGCACAAAGTCGGGATCAGACACGGCCTGCTTCACGGCCTCGACGATAACGCGACGTTTGGCCTCTGGAATTCCCTTCGGAGCATAGACCACGTAATCGCTGGTGGTGACGACGTCGTAGCCCAGTTCCTTGAACGTCGGGACATCCGGGTTCGAGCTCATCCGCTCGGGACCGAACACCGCCAACGGGCGCGCTTTTCCGACTTCGACCTGGGCCTTCAGCCCCGGCCAGGTGAGCGCCGCAAGTTCGGTGTTCTTTCCGAGGAAGGAGGCAACGCCGTCCGCATCGCCGCTATAGGGGACGAACCTCACGTTGATGTTCGCCTTCTTGGCGAAAGCGTCCCAGGTGTACTGATTGATTCCGCCCGCAATGCTGGCGACCTTCAGCTTCCCGGGGTTCTCCTTCGCGTACTTCACCACGTCATCCAGCGTCTTCAACGGCGAGTCCGCCTGAATACAGACGGTGTTGTAGACGATGCCAATACCGCCCAGAATATCGTACGTGCTGGGGTTTCCCCAGGACAATCCCTTGACCGTATGCACGGCGATCGTCATCGGACTGTTCGTTGCGACACCGATCTGGTATCCGTCCGGCTCGGCCGTGACGACGGCGGTGACACCGCGCGTTCCGGCTCCCCCGGCAATGTTCTCAATCGCAACCGGTTGCTTGAGCGGCTTTTCAAGCGCTCGTCCAAGCGCGCGGCCAATCGCGTCCGATCCGCCGCCAGCGCCGTAATTGACGGTCAGGGTGACCGGCTTCGTGGGAAATTGACCTTCGGCGGCGTGCGCGCACGCGCCGGCAAGGGAAAGACTAGCAGCGAAGTTCATTACAACTAGCATGCGCATCTTGAGCGATCCTCGAATTGTCCGGTGAACGATCTGAGGCCGGCTATCGACCGGGGCGCCCTCAACTCTGGACGCGCAGATTCGTCCCTTATCCAGGAACCGTTGCCTCGAGATCACGAGCTGACGATATTTTGATAATCACTTGTGTACAAGCACAAAACTCGTTCGCAAGCGCACAACTTGCGCGCAAATGAACTTGCGACTCAGGAATAGCGTTGCGCCGGCCGTCAGCCGGTGTGCATGGGTCCCGCCGCGCAGCCGTCCGAATGCTCTTTCTGACATCAGGCCCAGCCACGCTCCGTTACGATTGAAGGTTCGTCGGAGGGACGCGACCTATGTCGCCGGAACGACGCGTTCGCGGCGGTCAAGCGTCCTTCCACCAAAGTCAAACACGCGACACCGAAGCAGTCTTCATCGTGGCTTCCGTTTCCGTGTCGACCTTAAAGCCCTTCGCGGACAAATCACGACCGAGCGTCTCTGGAAGCAGAAGAGAGGCGATAATGAAGACAGTCGCAGCAGGAAGGGCCACCGCAACCATGCCGCTGAGCAAGCTTCCGCCGAAGTGGGCCGCCGCAAGAGGCACAATCACAGGCGCCATGCTGCCAAGCCCGCGACCGCCCATATAGAACGTCGACACCGCCGTCGCACGCAGGTTGACCGGATAGAGCTCAGATATCCAGACACCGGTCACGCCCAGCGCCACGTTGCCCATGCCGAAGGCGATGTAGAGCCAGAACATCGGCCACTCAAGCTTCGATCCGGCGTAGAGCTCGCTACCCCACAAGGCCATACCGACCAAAGACCCGATCCAAAACAGCGCGGGCACAAGAGCTCCGATGCGGCGGCCGGCCCTATCGTTGAGGAAGCCGTTCGCAAGATAACAGATGCCGCTGACCACGGAGAGCAACACAGCGGTCGAGCGAACGACATCACCAGGGGTATGCATGTCCCGCAGCAACAGCGTCGGAATGAAGGAGACGACGCTGTAGTAGCAGAGCATGTAGCTCATCAGCCACACAAAGGCGACGATGGTCTGCCGTGCAAGCGCGTTGCGGAATAGATCCGCAAGAGGAAGTGTACGGGCTTCTGCAGTAGCTCGGCCGGCCTTGCGTTGCGCCTCATACTCCAGCCAGATCTTGGATTCAGGCATGAAGAAGCGAATGAAGATAATCAGTAGGATGGGTACGCCGCCACTCAGCAAGCCGATTCGCCAGCTCCACTCGTCGCTGAACGTCGCAATCAGCCAGATGCCGACGATCGAAGCGGTGGATGATGCAATCACGGCGCAGCCCTGAAGCGCCGCCGCGCCCAGACCCCGGCTGCCCTTCTTCCAGGCCTCGTTGAAGAGCACCATGCCGACGCCGTACTCGCCGCCAAGACCGATGCCGGTGATGAACCGTAACACGGCAAGAGACCAGTAATTCCATGCGAACGCCGAAATGATCGCGGCAATGGAAAACAATGCGATCGTGAGTTGAAGCGAGGTCTTTCGGCCAAGTCGATCACCGATGACGCCGAATAGCGCTCCGCCGATGGCCGATCCGAACAATGTGAGAGCTTGCAGCGAGCCGACCTCGGTCAGCGATAGCGACATCGATCGCTGGATCGCAGGCAAGAGAAACGGAAATATCAGAACGTCGTAGAAATCGAGTATGTAGCCCAGCATCGCTGAGATCATAATCGAATACCGTTGCCGCGGCGTGTAGTCTTCCGAACTTGAGATGGTTGCCGACATTTGACGCGTTTCCTGTTGGAGGATTGAAGTCGATAGACGTGACCGAGACACTTGCCGCGTCTTCGAGAGTCGAAATGCGACTTCGGTATCATTGGGAGTCGCGAACGCGACCCCGGCATCATTCGGAGTCGCATTCGCGACTCCGGGTTGCGTGCTTGATGCGCAGGGCCTAGCGGCCCGGCGCCCTCAGCTCGGGATAAGCAAACTCGCCCTTGTCGAGGATGTGGATATCGTCGAGCCACAGGCTGCAGCCGCGAAGCGGGATGTCCAAATGACACGGCGTGTCATTCGTACCGCCGAGCTCCGTGTTCGGACCCGTCGAGAACAGGACGTTCCCGTAGAAGGAGAGCGCATTCATGATGTGCTCCGACGAGAGCTCCTGGGAAGCCGCGATGTGGTGCCAGGTGGCACGCTCGTTCGACCCCCAGCCGATATGCGAGATCGCCCAGCCGCGCGGATCGCCGAAGCTGTCGATATAATTCTTGATGAGCAGCGCGTCGGTGCCTTCGCCCTTGAGGTCGACGATGTAGCCGTCCTTGATGGTCAGCGTGACCGGCGACTGGATGTAACGCTTGAACGCGCAGAGGATGTCACCGGGCATCAGCACCACCGTGCCGCTGACCTCGCCGTCGGTCGCCTGAGTGAAGGCAAAGCCTGACGGGAAGTGATCCCAGCGCCCGGGCTCATCCGTGTATCCGTATTCGGAAATGACCGGGTATTGCTTCAGGCCATAAGTTACATCCGTTCCGCCGGGCGACGTGATCCGCATTTTGCTGGCCGACTGCAGGAGGGTTCGAGAGAGCTCCGTTCGCCGGCGCAGATCTTCGGTCGGGAACATCTTCTTGAGGATGTGGAATGGCTCCATCACGCGCAAGATGCGCGTGCCCGCTTCCTGAATTTCGGCTTGCTCACGAGAGAACAGCAACCCCAGGAGATCGATCACCATATCCACGCGCTTGAGCGTATCGATCGCCGGCTGGTTGCCCGTGAGCGCATGCCGGCCCTGCAAGCCCGCGACCTTGCCCTGGCCGTACTTGGGCACGTTGAGATGAAAGGTCGTTGCGCCCAGGCTTTGCGCGGCCAGCATGAAGGCTTGGGCGTATTCCTGCTGATCCTCGCCGCCGCTCAGGACCGCAACGACTTCGCCCTTCTTCACCTTGCAGAGCGTCAGCTCGGCCTTGAAGAGCTCAAGCATTTCAACATCAACGATTTGTCGGGACATCTTCACTGATCTCCTGTTTGCCGAACGTAGACACGCGGCCGTCGAACCGATCGCGCGGTCGCGCTAGAAGCTCTTCAACGATCGAAAGGAAGCCGTCGGTATCGTCGATCTGCATTTGGTGACCCGCGCTTTCCAGCGTCCTGATCGCGATGGACGGCAGCAATCTGCGAATTTCTTCTTCATCTTCGGGCCGAATGACCCCTCCCCGCCCGGCGACGATCAATGCGGTGGGGACGCTGAGATGGGCGAGGTCGCGGTGAATATCATCGTGATGAAAGCCCTTGTGGCTCTCGATGAGCGCGCGCTCGTCGCAGGTATGCATCCACTCGGCCCGGGTGCGGATGTGCTGCTCGGGCCACCACGGAGCAGAGGGGCTTCGCAGCGCCGCGTCGGCTTCTCCGCGCTTCGCGCTTTGAAGCAATTTGAGAAGCGGTTCGACCGGAATCGGATAGGCGCGACGTCCAGGACCGGAGACCGGCGGATCGACCAGTATCAGTTGGTCCATGGACGATGGCCGCCAACGCGCGGCGCGGATTCCGATGCGGCCACCCATCGAGTGGCCCAGCAGCGTATAAGGGCCCATTCCAAGCACTTCAGCGAACCCGATGAGGTCGGATGCGCATGCGTCGAGCGAATAGTTGAGGTGCGGGCCGCCTTCAGAAAGGCCGCGACCGCGGACATCGAGCACGAAAACGTCGTGTGCGGAGCACAGGCGCTCTGCGATGAAGGCCCATTGCGCCGCAGTCGTCGAGATGCCGGGGACAATGACGATCGCCGGCCCGGACCCGCCGAACCGCAGATAGTGCTGCCGAATGCCGTTGGCGCGCACATGCGCGCCGTAAAGCAATCCGGATGCCGCGGCGCCGCTCACGTCTGCTGATCCTTTATGCGGTCATCCGACAGCGCGTGAAGCCGCTCGATGGCGGCCTGCGTCGGCATGACATCCGCGTATTTGCTGGCGATATCGAACAGGTTGACGGCGTGGGATGTGGGCGAGCGGTCGTAGACGGCGTCGCTCGGCACAATCGATTTGAAGTTCAGCGCGCACGCATCCACGACCGACGCCCGCACGCAGCCGCTGGTCGTGCAGCCGGTCACCACCAGCGAGTCGACGCCGGCACCGATCAGATAAGTCGCAAGCGGAGTGCCGAAGAACGCGCTTGCCTGCGTCTTCGGTAGGAGCAACTCGCCGGGCTCTGGAGCCACCTCGCGGACGAAGTCATAGCCCTCGGGCGGGATCCGCATGATACCAGGGATCTTCGCGGAGAACGCGCCCTGGTCCTGGCCCACCTTCCGCGCGACATGCGGGAAAATCACCGGCCACTCTTTCTCGCGAAACAGCCGTACCAATTCGGCGATGTGTGCGATCGCATGCCAACCGGCCTCGCCGCAGCTGGTGGGGTATTGCTTGATCGCTTCGCGGATCGGCATCGGCCGGTCGCCGACCGAACGATACTGCACGTCGATGACCAGCAATGCTGGTCGTTTGCCGAATCCCGCCGCGCCACCCAGCCCGGCGAGCGCATAGGTCTCGCGCTCGTCCAGCGGTATCACATCGTCCCAGGGTTGCTTGGTGCCAGTCACTGTTGCGCTCCAGCGGTCCCAATCGTGAGCACGTCAGTGAAGCGGCACGGTGGTCGCGTCGTACTGGTAGATCCAATCGTATCGCGCAGCCGTCGCTTCCGGCGCCCATTGCGTCTTGATGTAGTTACCCGCTGTTTCGGCCTTGCACAGTGCCTGGTTATGGAAGATCGGCAGCATGCCGGCCGCGGACTTCACGACCTTGGTGGTACGATCGAGCCGCAGGCCCTGATACGTCTTGAGTGCCGCCGCGATGTCATCGGGATTCTCCTCGAAACAACGCGCGAGGACGGATGCATCCTCCAGGGCCATGTTCACACCCTGCCCGAGGTACGGCAGCATCGAATGGCAGGCGTCGCCGAGCAGGGTGATGCGTCCCTTCGACCACGTACCCAGCGCCGGCCGCACGAACAGGCCCCACTTATTCAGGGTATCCACATTCTTGACCAGCTCGATGATGTCCGGATGCCAGCCCTCGAAGTCCTTCAGGCATTCCTCGACCGAGCCCTTCTCCGACCAGGATTCGAGCAGCCAATCGTTATGGTCGACCTGGCCCGAAAAGGTCATCATGACCGTGTTCTGCCAGCGCACTGGATAGGCCGTGACATGCGCGGTGGGCCCGATCCAGGTTGCCACCTCGGGTTCGCGCTGATGCGGCGCAAGGCGTCGACCGGCACGAGACCACGCCAAGCGATGGCCTTCGTGTACTGGCTCTCGATGTTGCCGATGAGACCAAGACGAACCTTCGAATGAGCACCGTCTGCGCCGATCAGGGCGCGTCCTTCGATTTCGGAGCCGTCAGCGAGCTTGGCCCGAATCCCTTCGTCGTTTTGACTGAAGCCGACAACGTGGCCGTTCAGATGAATGGCACCCGGCTTCAACTGACGCACGCCGTCAACGAGGATCTTCAGCAGGTGAGCGCGCAGCAGCAAATAGGGCTGGTTGCGCGCCGCGTCGGAGCTGCGGTTGTAGAGGGGCCACCTATCACCGGTGTTCCAGAGGCGGATCGAGCGTCGCTCGGCCGCAATGCAGTTCTGCTCGACCTGTTCGGTGAGGCCGAGATCCCGAAGAACGCGCACGCCGTTCATGGAGATCCAAAGACCCGCTCCCACCTCGCGCAACTCGGACGCTTGCTCAAACACGTCACAGTCGATGCCGCGACGAAGCAGCGATAGTGCCATCGCCAAGCCGCCAATGCCGGCGCCGGCAATGAGGACGCTTGATTTACTGACCTGTTCAATGCTCATGACATCTCCAAACGATAATTGCGCTATCTCGCAAGGGGTTAGGCGGCATCTTCGGAGACTTGCTCGACTGCAAGGCTCCTTACGGCCTCGAAAATCTTGGTGTATCCGGTGCAACGGCAAAGGTTGCCGTGCAGGTAGTGACGGATTTGTTCGTCGGTGGGGTGCGGCGTCGCCTTCAGCAACGCTGTGACCGCCATGATGAAGCCCGGCGTGCAGAATCCGCACTGAAGGCCACCGTGAAGCACGAACGCCTTCTGAATCCGCGATAGGCCATCGGACGGCGTCACGCCCTCAATTGTCGTGACTTCGCGCTGATCGACATCGACGGCGAGTGTGGTGCAACTCGATATCGGTTCACCGTCGAGCAGAACGGTGCAGGCGCCGCACACCTCCATGTCGCAGGAGCGCTTGGTTCCCTTCAGGCCAAGGCGATCCCGGATAAGATCGATCAATAGCGTATGGGTCGGAACCTCGATCGCGATCGCCTGACCGTTCAACGAGAATGAAATGGGCAGCACATGTGTCATTTCACGCGCTCCCGCCTGCGGCGATCGCTTCTTCGGCGTTTCGCAGAAGCAAGACACCTGCAAGGTGGCGCTTATAGTCGGCGCCGCCATGCCGATCCTCGTTGACTTCAAGCTCATCCAGCGCCGTCGGGAGCACCGCCTCGATAGCCGGGCGGACTTCGGCGACGGATATGCCCTGGAGGGCGTCTTCGACGGCCTTCAGGAGCTGAGGTCGCGAACCGAGCGCTCCGACCCGCACGCGGGCGCTTGTGATCGTCCTTCCGCCGGCGCCGAGCGACCAGGCCATCGCGACATTCACCGAGGGCCTCTCACCATGCTTGAACCGCCGATAGGTCACCGGCCCGGTAGGGCGCGGAAACGCAATGACCGTCAGCAACTCATCCGGCTCCCGCACCGTTTCCAGCTCGCTCCGGATGAAATCGTCAGCGTGAACGACACGCGTGCCGCTGGGGCCAATAAGCACCAGCCGCGCGTCCAGCGCCGCGAGCATAGTCGGCGGATCGGCGTGGGGCTCTCCGAAGCACAGATTGCCTCCGATCGTTCCGACGCTGCGGACCCTGACGTTTGCGACGTTGGCACAGAGCGAGGACAGCGCCGGCACGTACTCGCGAATAACAGGATCACTGGCGATCTTCTTGTGCGTACAGCGTGCACCGATTTCGATGTCATTCGCATCGTTCAGAGCAATGCGATCAAGTCCAACGATTCCCTTGATGTCGACAAGCCGGTCCGGATGGATGACGCGCATCTTCATCGCCAGCAGCAGTTCAGTTCCGCCGGAGTAGAACATGCCGTCGCCGGACTCCCCGACCGCACGCACGGCGTCGGCGATCGTCGAAGGCCTCTCGAATTCGAAGGGTGACGGCAGCATGATCAGGTCGCGCCCAGCATTTCTTTGAGCCGCTTCTCGAACTCTTCGAAGTTCTGATCGACGCGACGCTTGATGACGCCGAACCCCATGGTCGCGAGGCGGCCTTGCACGTCGACCTTCGCGTCCACAGCGAATGTGGACCCCGCCCCTTCCGGCGTCACGGTCACGTCGAGAACAACCGCCAGCCTCGTCCCGGTGATCTTGTCGCGACCCGTGGCGCGCGTGCGGACGTGAGACGGCTCCGTTACCGATTCAACGATGATGTCGGCCGGGACCTCGACCTTGAAAGGACCGATCTTCTGTTTGACGGTCGCTTTGTAAGTTGCAAGCCGCTCGATTTCCTCGACGTTTTCGCAGCCGGGGATGCAACCCGATATGCGAGGGATGTCGAGCAGCGTGCTCCAAAGCTCCGCCGGCGTCGCTGGCACCACCATCGACATATTGAATTCCATGATTCAGCTCCTCTTCTGCAGGGCGCGCCATACCTTTTCGGGCGTCATTGGTAGGTCGGTGATCCGAATGCCGTAGGTGGAGAACAGCGCGTTGGCGATCGCTGGCGCGACCGGGAGGATCGCTCCCTCGCCCATTCCCTTGGCGCCGCCTGGACCAGGTCCGTCGCCATTTTCGACAAGGATGGTGTCAAACACGGGGGGAACGTCGGAGATGCGCGGGATCGAATAATCGATCGGCGTCGCATTGATGGGTTGGCCATCCTCGAACTCCAGCACTTCATAAAGCGCGTGTCCGAGGCCCATGACGGCAGCCCCCTCGTCCTGCCCTTCCGCGGCGACGCGATTGATTACGCGGCCGACGTCAGCGGCGCTGGCATATCGAGGGACTTGGATTTCGCCGGTGTCTTCATCGACAACGATTTCAGCGAGGCCCGCCGAAGTCTCCCAGAACAGGGGGGACTCGACCAAGGCGCCCTTCTTCGAGCGCGGCGTAATCGCGCCGCGGCCGATGACCTCTCCCGAGTCGACACCCAACGTGCGGTGAAAAATCTGATGGAAGGTGAGAACCTCCGATCCAGTCGATACACCACCCTCAACGAGCGACAGGTTCTCCCGGGGAAGCTCCCAGACGCCAGCAACCATTTCGAGGATCTGATCAGCCGCGTCGAGCGCAGCATTTTCGACGGAAAGGCCGACGACAACGGTCGATCGGCTTGCGCCGGTGCCCCAATCGTAAGGGGCGACGGCGGTATCGGTGCGCAAGACGGTTACCGCCGAGGTCGGCTGCTTCAAGGTCTGCGCCGCGATCCGCCCCATTGTCGCGTGTGCACCCTGGCCGACTTCGATGCTGGAGACCGAAACGAGGATCGACCCGTCGATCTTGAGACGTACGATCGCGTTACTGATCGGCGTATTGGCCGGATCGGTTGCGGCGACTGCCAGTCCGCGCGCCTGCCGGTTGGATGCTTGCACCTCCGATGCGAACGACTGGGTCACCCGACCCATCAGCTCGCCCATATCCATGTCGAGCGCCCGCAAATCGGGGCGGATGCGTTCACCGCGGGACGCCAAATTCAGCAACCGAAACTCGGCCGGATCCATGCCGATTGCCGCCGCAACATTATCCATGTGCGATTCTTTGGCCCAAACAGCTTGCGGTCCTCCGATCGAGCGGAATGCCGCACCTGGAACGGTGTTCGTGTAGACCGCGCACGCCTCGAGACGCAGATTGGGCACCACGTAAGGGCCCATGATGCGATTTGCCGCTTTCGTGGCGACGGCTGAGCCTGTGTCGGAATATGCCCCGCCATCGAGCAGCAGTTCGGCGCTCTTGGCGACGATCCGTCCCTTGGCGTCCACAGCCGTTCGAATCGTAATGTCAGCGCCCAACCGTCGGCAGGTGAGCATTGAGTCGGTCATGGATTGCGCAATGCGAACGGGACGCCGCACCTTCCACGATGCAGCGGCAACCAAAGGCTCGATCTTCACCGAGGCCTTGCCGCCAAACCCTCCGCCGACAAACGGAACGATCACGCGGACCTTGGCCAACTGCAGCCCATAGAGTCGCGACAGCACCTTCTGAACAGCGGTCGGCGTTTGTGCACCTGCCCAAACCGTCAGGGAGTCCCTCTGGAAATCCGCAATGACCGTATGCGGCTCCATTGCGAAGTGAGAAATGGCTGGAAAGGTGAAACGATCTTCGTGGATGTAGGCCGCGGCCGCCTCCGCAGCCTCAACGTCTCCGACGTTATTCCGGTAAGTGTGGAATATATTGCTGTTCTGGGTCGGCCGGGCGCCGCCCTTAAAATAGAAGTCTTCGAGATTTTCGTGGCGCTCATGGATGAGCGGCGCGTCTTCCGCCAGGGCTTCCCGGATGGTCGTTGCGCGCGGAAGCTCGTCGTATTCGACATCGACCATTTCTGCGGCATTTTCCGCGACCTCGATCGTCTCCGCGATCACCACTGCGACGGGCTCGCCCACATATCGCACGCGGTCGGTCGCGATGATCGGCCGGTCTTTAAGCACGACGCCCCAGCAACCGAACGAAGCGACATCTTCGCCGACGAGCACGTCCACGACGCCGTCCATCGATCGTGTGGCGCTCGTATCGATCGAAACGATGCGCGCGTGAATGGCCGGCGAGCGAACCACAAACCCGTGCAGCATTCCCGGAACCGTCAGGTCGGTAACGTACTCGGCGCGTCCCGTGACCTTCTCAATCAGGTCGGGTCGAACGGAACTCATGTTGTCAGTTGCCGACATCCGCAAATCCGATGGTATCCAGATGCCTCCGCCGAAGGTTGCAGGGGCCTGCTTGGCTCCTCACGAAGGCAATCCGCGGACGCTAAGCTATTTAGCACTCGCATACAAGCGCTACGCTTGTACACAATTGGTGAGATCGTGTGCATCGGCCCAGAATCGGAGGCAGGGCGCAACAATTCGCTTGCAGCCAATGTTCACCGCCGCGCGGTTTCAATCCTTCGATGTTCTAGATTTCAGCGCCCGGAAGACCGATGCGCCGGAAAAAGGGCAGCCGTCGCCGGAGCGCCTCGACGCGGCAAAGCGCGATAAAGCAGACTGAGGTCGAACAAAGATGGATTCCTGAGTTCAACGAATGTAGACAAACGACCGGCGCCGAAGACTTTCGGAGCTGAACATTCACACTTTTCTCAAAACGAGCTAAGGCAACGTGCCGCGAGGGGACGAAAGTCGTGCAACCGAAAACAAAGGGGCGCTCGGCGGAGAGGCTGAAGGAAGCTGTACAGTCCTACAGGCTGGATGACGCACCGGGCTTCTTATTGCGCGTCGCGCTCCGTACTCACACGTCCATCTTTGCCGCGAAGATGATTGAAGGACTAACTGCACCCCAATTCTCAACGCTGGCGAAATTGAGGGAGGTCGGACCTTGCTCTCAAAACCACTTGGGACGGCTGATTCACTACGACTCAGCCACGATCACCGGCGTTATCAATCGTCTCAAATCCCGCGGCCTGATCAAGAGCTCCGAGGATCCTTTAGATCCACGACGGCGAGAAATCGATTTGACTGAAAAGGGCAGGCGGGTAGCGGACGCCGCGATCGAGACTATCGGCGAGATTTCAAGCGAGACATTCGCTCCCTTGACCCGGGAAGAATTTCGAACGCTTACCGAAATCCTCAAGAAAATCATACGCCGCTGAGCCGGCCGCGGTCCACATTACGATCATCGATGAGCCGAATTCGCTGGCCAAACGTTTTTAGCCGACTGTGGTGAGAGAAAATGGCCCGGCGATGGAGCCGGGCCAAGTAAGGGGAGGAAGCGAAAGATAGGGATCTCTCGCGAACGCCGAATGCAGATTTCGATCGAAGATGGCTCAACGAACGATCTCAGCGGCAGAACTATCGGACATTCCGCACAGCATTTTGTACCGAAGATGATGCCACTGCATGACTTTTCCGACATCTATCGCACGGATCTCGGTCACACACCGACAGTGCCGCGAAGAGATCAGCTGCGACCAAACCTGCTACAGTGAGATATTACCTGAGTGACTATACCCGCGGAATGTTCAGCCCTACGACCAGGCCGCCCAACCGATTGTCTGCGGCCGCTCTCAAGGACCGGCCAAACGACGAAAACTTCAGATACGCTCCCAGCACGACGATGAGCACGCCTGCAGTCGCCGCCGCTTGCAGCCTCGCCAGATCCAGCGTCAAGAAGCCAAGCGATACGGTACGAAACGACAGCTGGGACGCAGTGGGACGGGGATCCGGTCCGAACGTCACCAGCAGGGCGCCGCTGAAAAGCAGCGATAGACCGATAAAGACGATGAATTGATAGTGATGGGGTCGGTTGACGAACCGCTTCACGATCACGGTCTCCAACAGGTATCCGAAGGCGAACATCACGACCGCTGCTATCGCCGCCGCGACAATGATTGGAACGTCCCAAATGCGGACGGCCCAATACCCGATGTAGACGCCGAAGACGACCATCTCACCATGCGCGAAGTTGACGACGCGCATGACGCCGAAAATGATCGTCAGGCCGAGCGCGACGAGCCCGTAGACCAGACCGAGCAGTATTCCGCTCGCGAGAACATTGAGCCAAAGCGACAACATTAGCGGCCACTAAACGGTACGAGTGGACATTGCGGCTTCGACACCGCGACGCTCGATGGCGCGACAACCTGCGGCCGATTACGTTTCGCTTGGATCATGACTACCCCGCCATTGATGCTCTGTCCTGGTTCGTCGAACTTTATTGGCCTCCCGGGGAGGAAATCATCTTCGGATTCCACTGCTGCTTGACGCACTCTCGCGGCATCGTTGTCTCGCACTAAGCTAGTGTCGTGGGTCTTGAATTCTGGGCACTGCAAATGCGCCCCTCACATAGACAAGAGGCTCCCGATCGGCGTTTGTCGCCTGCGCCACGACCTCGCCGACAAATATCGTGTGGCTCCCCGCATCGTGCGTCTCGACAACGCAGCAATCAAAACTGCAGATCGCCTCGATCAGGCTTGGCGCTCCCGTGACAAGCTCTCGCCACGAGCCTTCAGTAAATCGTATGTCGCCCTTGCTCCCGTCCTGCCCAGCAAATTTCTGGGCCAGCGCGGAATGATGCGCCGCCAGAATATTCCAGCAGAACAATCGGCTATTCTTGATAGTATCGTGCGCGCCAGCGGACTTATTGACGCAGACGAGCACGCTTGACGGCTCAGTCGACAATGAACAGCCTGCGGTCAACGTCAGACAGCGACTATCTGCTCCGTGTCATGGTTTCCGACATAGAGGACCTCGAAGACCTCATCGTCAACAAGATCTCGCGTATACCCGGCGTCTCGAGCATTCGTTCAAATCTGGCGCTGAAGCGGATCTCCCACAAGACGGTGCTCCCGATTGACACCAGCCGTCCGGTCACGATCAAGGCGTGCAATAGTACTTCGAAGTATATGGAGAGGCCCGCGAAGCCTCGGTACGACTCGGCCGCCCAAGCACGGGGTGATAGCGCGATGGGCGGTGAGGCCTTCCGCACCCTCAGCCATAGCGTGACCGGTCTCTGACGACCGAGCTGGTGCGAGCGGCACATGACGGCTTCGATTTCCGACGTTTTGAAAGCCCTCTCCGATGGGGAGATAGTCGTCGTTACTGACGATGACGATCGCGAAGGCGAGGGCGACCTCGTCGTGGCGGCATCGCTATGCACCGCCGAAAAGATGGCGTTCATCATCCGCCACACGTCCGGCATCGTCTGCGCGCCCATCACCTCCGAACACGCGCGTCGTCTGAGACTTGATCCAATGGTCAACAACAACGACGCCAACCATGCCACCGCCTTTACCGTTTCAATCGACTATAAACCTGATGGCGGCACTGGAATTTCTGCTGAAGAACGCGCTTCGTGTTGCCGCGCTCTGACCAACCCTAACGTCGGCGCAAGTGACTTCGCGCGTCCCGGCCATATCTTTCCGCTCATCTCGAAGGAAGGCGGCGTTCTGATGCGATCCGGCCACACTGAAGCCGCGGTCGACCTATGCAAGATGGCCAACTTGTCCCCGGTTGGCGTCATCAGCGAATTGATGAACGACGACGGCTCGGTGATGAAGGGTTCGCAAGTTCTTGAGTTTGCGGACAGGCACAACCTCAAGCACCTGACGATCGCCGACATCATCCGTTTCCGGCAAGCGCGTGAGAAATTAATTGAGCGGGTCTCAAGCGTCACTGCCGATAGTCTAATCGGTCCGCTACAAGGATACTCCTATCGATCGCCGTTTGATCCAATTCACCATGTTGCGTACGTGTATGGCGACATAGGAGATGGCAGGAACGTGCTGACCCGCTTCTACAAGCCGAACATCATACGCGACATGTTTTCAGGTCAGGCTCAAGCGAAGATGAACGCTGTGTTGCAGCGCTTCAAGGAGAACGGAAGCGGCGTGCTCATCTACCTGCGAGACGGTGCCGCTGGCGTTCCACCGGTACCGCTGGCCCCGTCAAGCTCCTCGGAGGGCGATCGCAATCGGCAATGGCGCGAGATCGGGGTCGGCGCCCAGATTCTGCGAGATCTGGGTATAACCTCCATCCGCCATCTGACATCATCAGTTCATCACTTCAAAGGGCTGTCCGGATTCGGAATCGAAATCGTTCGAAACGAACGACTTTGATTTCGATCCTCACGGTGACCGCTCGCGGCTTAAGTGCTCCGCACTTTCAACACTCTCGCCCTGTTTGTTGACGCGATCGGAGAAATATCGTGCCGGCGATTTGCCGAGCGCCTTCTTGAACATTGTGATGAACGCGCTGACAGACTCGTAGCCGAGCGATTCAGACACCGACTGCACGGAATCTCCCGCGGATAAGCGCTGAAGAGCGACGATGATATGAAGTTGTTGACGCCAACGACTGAACGTCATGCCGGTCTCGGCGACGACAAGGCGCATCAGGGTCCGCTCGCCGAGAGCAATGGTTTCGCCCCATTCCGCCACGGTACGGCGATCGCCGGGATTTTCCATCAAGGTATCGGCGATCGCGCGTAGTTTCGAGTGACGCGTGACCGGAAGATGCAGTTGCTCGGTCGGCATCTCGATGAGCTCGTTCAGCAGGACGGCGACGATCTGAGCCGTTGGTCCTTCCGGATCGTAGAGCGGCGGCAGCGTCGCAAGGCGATGAATCACTTCGTGCAGGAGAGGCGTGATCGACAGCGTGCAGCACTCCGTCGGAACGGGCGCCGCGTCCATGTCTACGTACAGAAAGTGAATGCTGGCATTGGCAGTCACGCGATTGCTGTGCGGCATGCCACCGGGAATCCAGACGCCGCATCGCGGAGGCACCATCCAAAGCCCGCTGGGGACCTCGCAAGTTACACCGCCGCGCTGCGTCAGGACCAACTGCCCTTTCCGATGTGTGTGGATCGGAAGCTCGTCCTCCTTCTCTTGAGTATCGACCATCAGTGCGACGACCGGACGATTCAGCGCGTCCGGATCGAATTCACGGTAATATTGGAGGAGAGAGCCGCGCATTGTCATGATTTAGCAATTATTTGGTAAAGTAGCGAAATTCTCGTTGCGCGACAAGTTCTATCGTCCGGGTGCTTCACAGACCCGACCTGGAACATGACCCGAACCCTTCTGTCTCGCGTTTTCGGAGACGCCGCGCTCACTTTCGACCCCAAATGGGCGCTGTTTTCGGCCAATTCGTTCATCGCGGCGATGCTCGCGATCTATCTGGCGTTTCGTCTCGGGCTACAGCGGCCATCTTGGGCGATGCTCACTGTCTATCTTACCGCCCAACCGCTTGCTGGCGCCGTCCGTTCGCGTGCCGTTTACCGCCTGCTCGGCACGCTGCTCGGGGCCTGCGCAGCCCTGACGTTGGTTCCAATCCTGGTCGATCAGCCGACCTTGATGTCCGTCGCCATCACCGGCTGGGCGACGTTCTGTCTGTACGTCTCCCTGCAGGACCGGACGCCCCGCAGTTACGCCTTCATGCTGGCGGGATACACCGCGACGACCGTCGCGTTCTCAAGCGTAACTGCTCCGGAATTGGTTTTCGACACCGCCCTGGCACGCGTCGAGGAAATCGTCCTCGGCATCTGCTGTGCAACGATCGTCCACACCCTGCTGTTTCCGCGCGACGTCACGGGCGCGCTGATGAAGTCAATCGACGCCGCTGTTCGCGATGCTTCCGCTTGGACGGCGGATGCCTTGCTAAATCACGCACCGACGAAAGCAGACTCCGCACGCTGGCGGTTGGCGGCAGACGTCACCCACTTCGAAATGCTATCGACTCATCTCCGCTACGACACGGCTGCGACAAAGCCGGAGATATCGGCGATCCGTGCCTTGCAGGACAAACTCGCGCTCGTGCTGCCCATGCTGACGGCGGTCGAAGACCGGCTCGCCGCGCTCGGCAACCGGTGCACGCCGGAGCTGAATCAACTTCTCTCGCAACTCGGCGAATGGGCGCGCGATCCAGTTGAATCGCGGCTGAGCGCGGACGAGTTGCTGCGCCGCTGCGCGGAATTCGAAGCCGCACTGCCCGCTGCGCAGGACGAATGGGATAGGCTTCTCGCATCCAGCACGATCGCCAAATCGGCGGCGTTGATTGAAGCATTGGCTGCGGCCCACGAATTGTCCGCGATCATCCATGGATCCAAGGCGACTTCCGAGCTGACTGCGGCACCTCGCCCCAAGATCCGCCGCGCCAGGAGAAATCTCCATCGTGATCAGGGTCTCGCTGCCTTGTCCGTCGTCGCTCTCTTCGCGGCCGTGCTTGGCTGCTGCACCGTCTGGATCGCAACCTCCTGGCCGGAAGGCGCCACCGCCGCAAGATCGCAGCGATCGCTGCAGCGCTCTTCAGCAGCCTCGACGATCCAGCACCGACCCTGGTGTCCTATACGATCTGGACAGTGGCGTCGCTGCCGATCGCGGCCATCTACCTGTTTCTGATCTTCCCGGCGATCGACGGATTTCCAATGTTGGCAGCCTCGCTGGCTCCGTCGTTCCTCGTCCTCGGTTATCAGCAGGCCAATCCGCGTCACGCTCTCAAAGCGTTGGCCCTCGTCCTCGGCCTGATCGGGGCGCTTGATCTTCAAAACAGGTTCTCGGCCGACTTCGCTTCGTTCATCAATGCCAACGCTGCCGCGGTCGTCGGCCTCGCTGCCGCGTTCCTGGCCGTGCGTACATTCCGCTCGGTGACGGCAAAGCGCGCGGCCCGGCGCCTGCTCCGGCACGGATGGGTCGACCTGGCGATCCTCGCCGGCGCCCGCCAACCAATGAACCGCGAGCGGTGGCTGGGCGTGATGCTCGACCGCCTCGGCCTGGTCGTTCCCAGATTGGCGCTGTCCGGCACGGACGTGGAGGCGGAAGCCGGCCGCTCGCTGGCCGCGCTGCAGATGGGCCTGGACTTGCTCGACCTGAAATCGAGCGTGGTGGGTTTCGACGACCAGCTCAGCAAGAACCTCGAGAGTCTGACCCCCAAGCTGTCGCGCGCCTTTCGATGGTTCGCGACAGGGAACAGCGAGCTTCATCCGACCGAGGCGCGGGCCCTGCTCGCGGCAATCGATGTGGCACTGCGCGAGCACGGCGCATGGGAGCCCGCAATTCGACGAACGCGGCTGACTGCATTGGTCGGCCTCCGCCGCGCGCTCTTTCCGAATGCGCAAGCTCCGTCTTTCGACCGAGTTACGCAATGAACGAAGAGATCAACATCGCTGGTGTGTTCGTGCCGACCTTTGTCTTCGCCTGCGTCTGCGCCCTCGGGCTTGGAGTCGCCTTGTCTGCAGCGCTCAAGCGATTCGTGTCGCCGGATATCAAGAGTTTCGCGTGGCACCCGGCGCTGTTCGACTTCGCCATCTTCGTGATCCTCGTCTATATCTCCTACGCTATATTGGGAACGTTACTACCATGACCGCGAGAAGCTTGATCCTGCCGCGCATCGTCATCACCGCGTTGGCTCTCACCATCGCGGCACCGGTCGGCATCGACATGTGGGACCACTACGCAAATGCGCCCTGGACGCGGGACGGTCACGTCCGGGCCGACGTTGTCGCCGTTGCGCCGGACGTCTCCGGTCTCGTCGAAGAGGTCCTGATCAAGGATAATCAGGCGGTTCGCAAGGGGGACGTCATGCTCCGGCTGGATCCGGAGCGTTTCCGCCTGGCCGTCCGACAGGCGGAGGCCGTAGTGGCAAGCCGGGAAGCCGCCGCCGAGAGAGCCGCGAGCGACCGCGCCCGCTATGACAAACTGAGCGACGGGGTCGTTTCTCAACAGCAGCACGAGACCGTCCGCGCTGCTGACCTTCAGGCCAGGGCTGCCTGCAATCAGGCCCTAGCGGATTTGGACGTCGCGCGTCTCAATCTGGCCCGATCCGAGATCCGCGCGCCGGTGAACGGTCGCGTGACGAACTTCGATCTGCGTCCGGGCTCCTATCTTCCAGCGGGCCGAGGCATCATGGCCTTGATCGACACCGATACCGTGCGCATCGAAGGCTATTTCGAGGAGACCAAGCTCGCACGCATCCATGTAGGCGATGCTGCCGATGTCAGGTTGATGGGCGGCTCGACCCTGAGAGGAAAAGTTGATAGCATCGCCCGAGGAATCGAAGATCGTGAACGAAGTTCGGGTGCGAGCATGCTTGCCAATATCAACCCGACGTTCTCATGGGTCAGGCTTGCGCAGCGCGTTCCCGTCCGGATCAAGCTCGATCTGAAAGACAATGCGGACGAATTGATCGTCGGCCGGACCGTCACAGTTCAGATCGACGGCGACACCGGTCGCACTCCTGTGGTCACGTCGATGCTCGGGTCTGGTCTCTGGCGCCTCTTACGGGCATTCGATCTGGAGGACGGTCGCGGGCGATCAGCAATGCGTAAGCTTTGAACCAGCTCAAGTTGGCAAACCTGCGCTCTGTGCCAAGAACAGTGTCTGGCCTGACCGGAAGTCATCGATCTCGGATCAAACCGGCGCTGTTCATCCCAAAGCGCCTAGGGCTCTGCAGTGGTAGACTGCCGATTCAGCCCGAGATGCCGCTACATCGAACTCATCGACACGATTGCCACTGCGTGAGACCCGCGCCGAGTGCGACCATCGTGGGTACAAAATCGCAGAAAATCGTAGTTTGGCGTGCAAAATCGTGGCCCGTGGTAGCGGGGGAGGGACTCGAACCCCCGTCATTCGGATTCTTCGTTCTCGAACTGAAATAGGAGTGCGCTTCCCGATCCAAAACGAGGGGCCTGTCCATCTTTAGCGAGCGAGTCCAGCTTTGGATCGCGACACTCTGCTTATTTCGAACCAAGCCACCGCATACGGGGGCTGCGTCGTACAATGTCGTAGAACATCGCAGAATATCGTGGCCTGGCGCGCCACTTAGAACAAAACTGCGAAGGTCGGCCATGCAACTCGATACCCGCTACCATGCGTATCGCACCGTGCCTTTGCCTGCGGATGACGTTGGAGAACTTCCCTTCAAAGGTGCGCGCTCCCAAAATATCGAAAACAACCCCATGCAAAGTTGCCGGCGGCCGCTGGCGCTCGAATGGCAACTTGACACGTCGGGCAAATCAGCGGCATTCCTTCATCATCCCGCAATCTTGTAACGCCCGTCGGTCCGCAATAGCGGGCGCGTCGGTTGCGATTGCGGTCCAAGAATCCTCACCCGAATCCTCACCCACGATTGAAATTGCACCGGCTCCGCGCGGCGAACGATGGCCTGCGCGTGGCCGAACCGCGCGCGCTCGCCGCGCGCGGGTGCCAGGGAGTCAGCCCCTTCTACCGGACTATGCAAGCCACGGAGTATAATTGGGCTAGGAATGGTGTGCTGGGCCTGAAACCACACCAACAGCTTCTCGAGGAGCGCGAAATCCTTCTCGGACAAGAGCTGGAAAAATTCGTTTGTAACGGATGAGAACCGGGACGTGAAAGGTGGTGCGGTCAACCATTCCCGACGCCATTGCGGACGTAGTGGCTCTTCCTCCAGGACACGATAACCGGCCGTCCATGCGCCACGATCCGAAAGACGGCTTTGAGCAAGTAGCCCGACAATCCGTCCTAGGAGTGGCGGCTCTCCCGCTTCGCTCAGCGCATGGTGCCAATCATCTCCGAGCTCAATGAGCAAACGAAAGAAGGTCCACTCAAAGAAGATATCGTGGGTGAACGAAAAAGCCGCGCCGACGTTCTGCTCACGGATAACGTGATCGGACCAGAGGGCTGAAATTTGCGCGAAGGTGCTGTCCTTTAGGCGTCGCGCAACGATGTTCTTACCGAGATCGCGCACGCCTGTCTCAGCCAGGTCGAGCAGTGCTCTCTGCCTCTGCGGCACAGTTTCTGGCAGCGCATCGTGTCCCGCGCGAGCCCACCACGCTGCGATGAGATCAATTTCGGTTTGCGGCGCCGTTTCGTCATCGGCCAAGCCGCCGTGCGCCAACACAGCAGCGAAAAAGGGGCGCCGCGCAACTTCCCTGACTGTGGCACTACCGAACAGAAGCCTTCTGAGATAAGGCTTTTGTTCAGCTAATGTCTCCGCTTCCTCGTCGGAGAAATGGCCAACAACAATATCGCCGATGCCGGTACCGCGGTAGAAGGTGCTTGGAAACCAAGCTCTGTACGGTTCGAGCCCCTGATCGCGTGAACTCGCAACTACCTTCCAGTTCGCAAACTCCTTACTTCCCTCGATCGTGTGCAGAATATCGGTGATGATTCCCTTCTGATCAGGACGTATACGGTCGATCCCGTCAATAAACAGAATAGGCTCACCGGCAGTGCCGATCTCCGTAAGGAGCTGTGGCAAGGAGTGCCGAAGCCCGAGGGCTGACGCAAAGGTCGACCAGCCGTTACCCATCAGCCGATCCGATTTCAGGAACAGAATTGGTCCCTTTTGAGCGGCATCAGCAGCGAAATGCTTAAGGATAACGGACTTACCGCATCCGGGAAGTCCACTGATGTTCACGAGACGGTTTCCCGCAATCCTTTCGCGAATGGTGCTTTGAAAGACGCTGCGTGTGACGTGAAAGTCGTCAATCGTCTCTACTATGTCGGCCAAGCCTTCCATCGCGAAAGAACGAAGCGCGTCGATATCTCGCGAATAGTTCGGTGCAACTTGCAGCCGAACCGTACCGCGTAGCTGGCCGAGAAGCGTCGCACGAGTCCATTTTCGTGCCGTGCCTGCACCATCTCGCACTAGTCGGCAAAGACGGTCGAAGAGAAGAAGATTCTGACCATCTTCGTTTTCAGCCACGATCTGTTGGAGCCGATTTACCAACTCGGCTCTCAGAATGCCGCCTTCTTCCAGCCCGTCCATTTTCAGAACAACGAACTGGCGATAGAAGTGCAACTCTTCCTCAGTCGTCGCTGCCCCGGTTAGAGGCTTAAGTTCAAGGCGAAGAGCACGCTCCGTAGCGGCGGCAGAGCCTTGGTCGGCAAATCGGCTTTCAAAATCTACCGCGCTTGGGCTTGCCTTGGCCCAGTCAACGATCCGGCTGAGCGCCCGAAAGCGATCCTGGGCAACTTGCTCGGTCGCGAAACCATAAGCGTATGTCTCAGTAAACCCAGCGGCACCGCGCGAATCGACCGCCGCGGCCATAATCTGGCGAAAGTCTTCGTTGTTCGCGGTAATACGAAGTGATCGCTTGACCTGCAGGGCTAGCGGGCGCTTGCCAATATTGTCTTCAAACTCGACCACCACGTCATCCATCGGGTGGCCATGTCCAGACTGCTGAACGGCAACTGAGACCACCACCCCGCTTTGGCCGGCAGCGTGCTCCTCGCGCAAAAGCGCTGTGAGATAGTAGGCGACGACGGTGTCTTCATAGGTAAAACCCGCCCCACCGGTGAGTTCGGTTGAAGTCGCTTTGATGCTCGGAGTCATGGCTTATTGCTTGAAATGCGGGCGCGGAATCTCGCAGAGCACCGCGAGAATAAGCAACTGTGAGGCGATTCGGATGGCTCATTCTACAGCTTCGACGAGCCCGCCGTTCATGTGCCCAGTAGAAAATTGCAACGCTTGGGGATCGCCCAGATCGGTAAAAAGGTTTTTCGTCGTAACGGATGGTACTGCGTGGCTGGCGCTCCCTAGGGGAATCGAACCCCTGTTTCAGCCTTGAGAGGGCCGCGTCCTAACCGCTAGACGAAGGGAGCGTTGCGGTCTCAGGCAATAGCCTCGAAAACCGAAAACTGCAAGCGAGGTCGGCTCAGGGTTCGCTGACGAAGCGCAGTTTTCCTGCGGGTTTCAGCGTTTTCGCGTCGAAGGTGCGGATTTCGGTGGCCCCGCCTATATCAAGGGTCACCACCAGGCGGTCGCCGGCGATGCCGGTGGACACGATGCGGGCGCCCTTCGGCAGGGTTGCCGTGATGTCGGTCGTGGCGGCAGGGCTTCCCTCCCCGCGGTAAAAGCGATACCCGACGGCGATGAGGACCACGGCCACTGCCAGCGCCGAGGTCAGGCCCGCGATCAGCATCATCCGCCGCACCCGCGCGATCAGGGCGGCCTGCTCTTGGGTCGGTTCAGGGATCGTTGCGTCGGTCATGGGCGGCTCTTTAAACATGATCTGCGGAAGTGGAAACCGGTTTTGCCGAAGAAAGTAAGCGTGAACGAAGAAGAACAGGGCGCCCCATGCCCTGATATCGCCTCTGGCGCCCAACGGCTGGCCGTCGTCGTTCAGGGCGATGAGGGGTCGTCCCGGCTCGACCGGGTCCTCGCCGCGCGCTTGCCGGAATTGTCGCGGTCGCGGCTGAAGGCGCTGATCCTCGCCGGTTCCGTCACGGTGAAGGATGCTCCCGTCCGTGACCCTGCGTTTCACGTCGCCGAAGGCGACACGGTCGAGGTCGAGATTCCCCAAGCGGTCCCGCCAGAGCCCAAGGGCGAGGATATCGCGCTCGATATCATCTATGAGGACGACGACCTCATCGTCATCGACAAGCCGGCCGGCCTTGTGGTGCATCCCGCCGCCGGCCATGAGAGCGGCACACTGGTCAACGCCCTGATCGCCCATTGCGGCGCCAGCCTTTCCGGCATCGGCGGCGTGCGGCGTCCGGGGATCGTCCATCGGCTGGACAAGGATACCACCGGCTTGATGGTGGTCGCGAAGAACGATCAGGCCCACCAGTCGCTGACCGCGCAATTTGCCGACCATGGCCGCACCGGGGAGATGGAGCGCGGCTATATCGCCTTCATCTGGGGCGTGCCGAACCGCCAGCGCGGCAGCATCGATGCGCCGATCGATCGTCATCCGTATGCTCGCGAGAAGATGGCGGTGCGCGAAGGCGGTCGCGAGGCGATCACCCATTGGGAGCTGCAGGAAGTGTTTCAGGGGCGCGACGGCAAGCCGGTCGCCTCCCTGCTGGCCTGCCGGCTCGAGACCGGACGCACCCATCAGATCCGGGTGCACCTCTCCCATATCGGCCATCCCTTGCTAGGCGATTCGGTCTACGGCCCGCATTTCAAGACCAAGGCCAGCCAACTGGGGCTCGAGGCGCAAGCCGCGCTGGCCGCTCTCGGCCGCCAGGCCCTCCACGCGTACCTCCTTACCATCGAGCATCCCAGGAGCGGGGAAATTTTGCATTGGGAAGCGCCTCTACCGGAGGATCTGCTTCTCCTGAAACGCAGCCTTGAGGGTGGCGCTATGACGCACCCCTTGAAAAAGATCTGATATGACAATAGGTTATACCAGCCACACGCGGACGTGACGTCAGCAATCCTTCCCTATCACGACCCATTGGGTGTATTGTGCACCTGCGTTGAATATCCAACGCGGAACATCGCAAGCCGGCCGGCTTTAACACAGCGGCGGCCTGCCGGGCCCGCCGCTATCGGGGGCCTGAACCACTGGAGGGCGCAAGTATGGCCCGTACAGCCACTTTACCGGTTCTCAATGGAGAATCCGGTCTTTCTAGATACCTCGCCGAGATCCGTCGGTTCCCGATGCTGGAACCGCAAGAGGAATATATGCTCGCCAAACGTTGGCGCGAGCACGACGATCGCGACGCGGCACATAAACTCGTCACCAGCCACCTCAGACTCGTGGCCAAGATCGCCATGGGCTATCGCGGCTACGGCTTGCCGATATCCGAAGTCGTTTCGGAAGGCAATGTCGGCCTGATGCAGGCGGTGAAGCGGTTCGAGCCCGAGAAGGGCTTCCGTCTCGCCACCTACGCCATGTGGTGGATCAAGGCGTCGATTCAAGAGTACATCCTCCGTTCCTGGTCGCTCGTGAAAATGGGCACGACCGCGAACCAGAAGAAGCTGTTCTTCAACCTTCGCAAGGCGAAGAGCAAGATCTCCGCATTGGACGAGGGTGACCTTCACCCCGACCAGGTGAAGCTGATTGCGAGCCGCCTTGGCGTGACGGCTCAGGACGTGATCGACATGAACCGCCGTCTCGGCGGGGACGCGTCGCTCAACGCGCCGATCCGCGACGACGGCGAAGCAGGCGAATGGCAGGACTGGCTGGTCGACACCGCGCCGAATGCGGAAGCCCTGATGGCGGAGAGCGAAGAGTTCGATCATCGCCGCCAGGCTTTGACCGGCGCCATCAACGTGCTCAACCCGCGCGAACGCCGCATCTTCGAGGCGCGGCGCCTCGCGGACGAGCCGATGACGCTGGAAGACCTCGCCGCTGAATTCGGCGTGTCGCGCGAACGCGTGCGGCAGATCGAGGTCCGCGCTTTCGAGAAGGTGCAATCGGCCGTCAAGGGCACGATCGCCAAGCAGGAAGCGGCGCTCGAAGCCGCGCACTAACAGCACCAGACAAATCACTCGGTCAAAGCCGGCGGCAACGCCGGCTTTTTCTTTGCGGCCATGAACTCGCTGAACGCGCGGCTCCCGCCTACTCGCCCCACTCCTTAGCCATCTTCGCCAAGGCGCAGCCCTCGCAATAGCGGGCGTCCTTGAAGTCGATCCAGTTGTGGGCGTAGACGCGTTCGAGCGGGATGTTGTAACGGCTGCGCAGCACCTTCACCAGGATCCGCCACGCCGCGACTTGCGCCTCCGTCGGCGGGCGCGTCACGTCGGGATAGTTGCCGGCGAATTCGACGCCGATCGAATTGCCGGCAACGACCTGGTGATAGGTCGCGCCGTTGTCGATATATTTGTTGTCGTTGCGGTTGGCGCCGTCGCCATGGGTCGTCACCAGCTTCTCGTCGACCGCCCAATAGACCGTGCCGTCGGTCTCGACCCACACCATCACGCCGCGCCGGCTCGGGTTCTTCGATTGCGCCTGTGCGCCGCCGCGGGCCGAGCCTGCCGGGCCCTCGGTCTGGTGCACGATGATGTTGCGCCAGGGATGGGATCTTGCGACGTCGCCCCAGGGCGCCAGCCACACCATCTTCAGACCGGGGATTTCGGGTGCGCCCGAGGATCGCGCGATCGCCGCAAGGTCAGGCGTCTGCGCGAAGACCGACGTGACGAGCGCGGCGGTGCAGAGCGCCGCCGCGAGCAGGCGAAGGTTCATGCATCAGCCCCCGTGAGGCGGCTTCACGCCGTTTTGCGCCGCGCGATGTCAGGCATGTCGGCGATCTCGGGCACCAGCGACGGGGCCGGCTCGGAGATCGCGTAGCCGTCGCGGCCACGCTTCTTGGCTTCATAGAGCGCCCGGTCGGCGGCGGCGATCAGCCGGTCCGGATAGGCGCCGATCTCCATGGTCCATTGCGCGACCCCGATCGACACCGCGATCGGGATCTCCTTGCCCGAGCATTCGGCCGCATCGGCCCGGCACACCTCCAGCACGCGGCGGGCGATCATCGCCCCCTCGCCCAGCGTGGACGACGGCAGCACGATGCAGAACTCGTCGCCGCCGCTGCGTGCCAGCATGTCGGCCGGCCGCAACCTCGTCTGCGCCATCAGTGAGAAATGCTGCAGGCAGGCGTCGCCGGCGGCATGGCCATGGGTGTCGTTGATGCCCTTGAAGCCGTCGAGGTCGATCACGAGCAGCGCGAACGGCTCGCCGCTGCGCACCGAGCGGGCGCATTCCTCGGTCAATCGCTGCAGCAGGTGGCGGCGGTTGCCGACCCCGGTGAGGTCATCGAGCAGCGCGAGATCGGCGACCTCGTTGCGCAGCCGGTCGATCGCCATCAGCAGGAAGCCGAAGTTCCAGGCCATCGACAGGAATATCACGATCAGGATCAGGGCTGCCTGAAGTCCGTTGAAGTCGACGATCGAGAGATCGCCCCCGACCTGCAGCAGCGCGAGGGCGGAGCGAGCGGCATAGGCGATGATGAGAAGGACGCTGCAGATGGCGGCCAGCCGGGCGCCGGGATTCTGGTCTTCGCGCCGCATCATCACCAAATGCAACGTGATCGCTGCCGGGACGATCTGTCCCAGGGAATAGATGGCGATCCGCATCGGCATGTCGTCCTGCACGAACTGGAAATAGGCGAGGCCGATGCAGGTCAGGCCGGTGCCGAGCGCGGGGGCGCGCCAGGAGATCGGGATATTGTAGAACCGCTGGACGCCCATCACGACGAACCAGCACGCGAAGATCAGAAGCGCATTGCAGCCGATCAGCAGCAAGCGGAAATCGACCACGCCGCGCAGCATCGAAGCCGCGGCGCCCGCGGTTGCCGCAAACGCCGCGCCGGTCCAGAACCGCGCCGCCTCGAATTTGGGATAGCAGCGCAGCACATAGACCCAGACCAGGCCGAGCGCGAAGAAGTTGGTGACAGACACCGTCCACAGCGTCGGAACACTCAGCACCGCAAATCCAGGATGTGCATCCTGCCCCTTCCCAAAGGTGAACGGGCGAACCGTGACGGCTCTCTTTCGGCCGGCAACATGCCGTCGTCTGGCTTAACGGAATCTCAATTCGATCGCCTACTCGGTGCTTTGGTTTTGAAACAATGAAGATCGAATTTCCGCAGCATTAACCTTACCCGCCCGGCCGTTCGATGACGCCGAGAGCGTGTGGCGCGGGGTGGAGCTTGGCAGGTTCGGCAAAAAAATCGCGTAAAATGCGTAACAGTTGTGGATAACACGATGACAGTGAGGTGACAGCCCGCGGCAGCGCGCCGCGAATCTGCTGAGCTTCTCAACCGAGGATGTTGCGAGGTTAGCCCTCCGCCAAGCATGCCTCAGTGTCGCGTTTCAATCCATTTAACCCTGAGAGGATACTATGGCTAAGAAAGCGAAGAAGGCGAAAAAGGCGAAGAAGGCCACCAAGAAGAAGAAGGCCAAGAAGTAGCTGTTTCAGCCCGGGCGGCGGCGCGCGCTCGCCCTGCCCGGGCGCTCAAACCGGGGTTGATCAAACCGGCGGGCTTGCGGCCCGCCGTTTGATTTTGCGCCCCCGATCGGAGCCCACAACGCGCATCGGATTATGCCCTAGCGCCCGCCAACCCGCGCCAGCACCATCCGCTCCGCCTCGCGGATCACATCCAGCGGCGCCCATGGCTTCGACCAGAATTTCGCGCCATCCGGCAGCTTCCGCCTAAGCGGCTTGCCCGAGGTGACGATGACGCCGAGGGCGGGATTGCAGCGCTTGGCGATATGGGCGAGCTCAACGCCGTCCTTGTAGCCCGCGAGCTCGACATCGGTCATCATCAGATCGAGGTCCTCGCCGTCGCGCTGCAAAACCACCTCCGCAGCTTCAGCGCTGGCGCATTCGATCACATCGAAATCACTCTCTTCCAGCAAGAGCCCGATCATCTGCCGCTGCATCGGGTCGTCTTCAACGACGAGCGCTCTTGCGCGAAGCGGCCTTGCTTGTTCCATTGGCGCCTCCGTTCGTGAAGTAAAGAAGGTTAAAACCTGCCCCCCGAACTGGTTCAGTTCCAATCCCGAAAAACTTGCGGAACCCTGTGCTACAGATAGGTCCCTCATCCCTGGGAGCCGAAAGCAATGACTGCGATCTCCGGAAGCGCGGTGGCTGTCACGGGCGCCGCCAGCGGCATCGGCCGGGCGCTCGCGCTCGAGCTTGCCGCACGCGGCGCCGATCTCGCGCTGGCCGACCGCGACGAGGCCGGCCTTGCCGCGGTGGCCGCCGAGATTGCGAAAACAGGCGCGCCGAAAGTCACGGTGCATCGCGTCGATGTCGGCGAGGCCAATCAAATCGCGGGCTTCGCGGAAGCCGCAACCAGCGCGCATCCGTCCCTCAACATCCTCATCAACAATGCCGGGGTCACCCTGCTCGGCCAGTTCCACGAGATCGACCAGGCCCAGATGGAGTGGCTGTTCAACATCAATTTCTGGGGCACAGTGCATGTGACGCGCGCGTTCCTGCCGCAGCTTGCGCGGCAACGCGAAGCGCATATCGTCAACGTCTCCTCGATCTTCGGCATCGTCGCACCGCCCGGCCAGACCGCCTATTGCGCCTCCAAATTTGCGGTGCGCGGCTTCTCCGAAAGCCTGCGGCATGAGCTTGCCGCCGCACGCAGCCCGGTGCGGCTGTCGGTGGTGCATCCGGGCGGCGTCGCCACCAACATCGTCCGCAATTCCCGCACCGGCGCCGGCGTATCAGACAATGCGCGCCGCGCACAGTCGATCGAATGGTTCGATGCGGCTGCCAGGACGACACCGACTGCCGCCGCGCGCTCCATCATCGAAGGCGTCGAGAACAACCGGCCGCGCATCCTGATCGGCAGCGACGCGCACGTGATGGACCTGCTGCAACGCTTCCTGCCGGCAACGTATTGGTCGGTGTTGCAGCGGCGGCTCGGGAAAGAGACGGCGCAAGCGGGGAAGTCCTCGCGATAGCGCCGTAGGGTAGAGCGGAGCGAAACCCATCGCGATGGAGCAAGCCGCGCGAATGATGGGTTTCGCTGCGCTCTACCCATCCTACGACCGTCGTCCCGGCGAAAGCAGAGTCCCATAACCACAGATGCTTGTCGTGGCGCGAGCAAGCGGTTGTAGAGGTGTAGGGTGGGCAAAGGCGTACTTGCGCCGTGCCCACCATCCAGTGCTGTGCTCGCGATGGTGGGCACGCTTCGCTTTGCCCACCCTACGGCGTCGTCGCGACTTATGATTCACATGCTGCGTGATCGGATGAAAGATCGCGGCAAGGAGGCGAGGAACAACACGAGGCAGACGCAGAGCAGGACGATATCCTTGAATATGAACTCGCCGGTCAAGTTCCAGGCCATCGGGTCGCTCGACCAACTCCAGACAACGACACCCGGCGTCGTGAAGAAGAATGACCAGGTGATGGCGAACGTGATCACGCCCAATAGCGAACCGATGGCTGACAAGATCGGGCTGAACGCGCCTGCCGCAAGCAGCACTGCGATACCAAGCTCGGCAACGCCGAGGAAATACGCTTCTCCCCGGAGACCAAATACCGACAACCACGAAATGAATGGACTATTGCTGATGAATTGAACGATGCCCTGCGCGGACTGCAACGTGAATTTCTGCATGCCAAACGACACGAAGATGACAACCATGACCCAGCGCAGGATAGCCAGCGGTCGGTAAGACCCGTCGCCCTTTTCGGCGACGTTG
This sequence comes from Bradyrhizobium sp. Leo170, assembly GCF_004296405.1. Classification (GTDB taxonomy): domain Bacteria; phylum Pseudomonadota; class Alphaproteobacteria; order Rhizobiales; family Xanthobacteraceae; genus Bradyrhizobium. The sequence continues at coordinate 29,665 of NZ_PSRR01000008.1, read as the reverse complement.
AAAGGTGTCTTCATGTGGAGCACTTCTCTCCTTGAGTGACTACATGACATCCCTTACGCGCGGTAGTGCCCGTCGTTACGAGTACCTGCAGCTTCCTGGTTCACAACGATGTGTATCAGGATGGATCGCGAACGATTGGTTCGGCGACGTCCTGCGAGCTCTGGAGCCCGCCAAATTTCTCGAGAAAGTCGCGCGCATCGACTCTCGGGAGAGGGCTGTTCGCGCCACACGGCGGCGGCCGATCTATCGGCTCACTTCAAACGCGAAAGAAAACCGCGGATCGCTGCGGCGATCTCCTCGCAGTGTGTCTCAAGTGCAAAGTGCCCGGTATCGAAGAAGCGGACTTCCGCGCCCGGAATGTCCCGCTTGAACGCCTCCGCGCCTGGCGGCAGAAAGAAAGGATCGTTCTTGCCCCATACCGCCAGGAACGGCGGCTTGTGCTTGCGGAAGTATTCCTGAAAAGCCGGGTAGAGCGCGACATTGCTCTTGTAGTCGCCAAACAGGTCGAGCTGGACCTCGTCGGCGCCAGGGCGGGCCAAATAGAAGTTGTCGAGCGAATAGCCGTCCGGAGACACAGCGGTGGTATCGGACACGCCGTGCGTGTATTGCCAGATCGTCGCCTCAGGCACGAGGAAGGATCGGAGTGCGCTGCGATTGGCCTGCGAGGGATCCTGCCAGTAGGCATGGATCGGATTCCACCCCTCGCTCAGCCCCTCCTCATAGGCGTTGCCGTTTTGCGAGACGATTGCCGTGATGCGTTCGGGATGGCGAGCAGCCAGTCGAAAGCCGGTCGGTGCGCCGTAATCGAACACATAGATTGCGAAGCGGGTGAGACCGATCACTTCGGTGAAGCGCTCGATCACTTCGGCCAATCGGTCAAACGTATATGAAAACCTGTCGCGAGGCGGCATGTCGGATTGGCCGAAGCCAGGCAGGTCCGGCGCTATGACGCGAAAGCGATCCGACAACGCCGGGATCAATTCGCGGAACATATGGCCGGAAGTTGGGAACCCGTGAAGCAGTAGCAGCGCTGTCGCATCGGCCGGCCCGGCCTCCCGATAGAATACCTTGAACCCGTCGACGTCCGCCTTCCGGTAATGAACCTTGGTCATGAGAAGTTCCCGCCTGCTTGGAGACTAGTAACCTGATTATAACGTTTTGACCGGTTACTACATCCGATGTGGTCGATCCAGTTCATTCGGCTCAATCCCACGTGACTGCCCTTGACGCATCAAGCCGATAGAAAGGCGTCCAGGAGTTGGGTTGTGTCCGTGGGGTTTTCTTCGGGAAAGAAGTGGCCGCCTTTCATGGCCTGCCCCTGCACATTGTCGGCCCACCTCCGCCAGATTCCCAATGGGCCACCATCCTGTCCGTAGAAGGTATCGAGCGGTCCGCCGACAGCCCAGAGATGCAGCATCGGGCACGTGATACGCCGCGAGTCTTCCCTGTCCTTCTTGTCATGCTCGATATCCAGGGATGCAGCCGCGCGATACTCCTCGCAGATCGCGTGCACGCGAGCCGGATCGCGATACGTTTCGATGTACGCTGCCCTGACATCGGGACCAAAGGAGCCCTGGCCAAACGGATTGTCGAATACCGCACCGGGTGCGCCCAGAAGATACTTTTCCGGAAGCGGCTCCTTCTGGCACAGAAGGATCCAGGGCCAGTACGTCGTGGCGAACTTTGCATTGGCGCGGGCCCATCCCTCCGAGATCGGGATGACGTCAAACACCGCGAGACGCCGCACCTTTTCAGGATGATCGAGCGCGAGGCGATAGGAAACGCGGCCGCCACGGTCGTGTCCGACCAGATCGAATTTCGAAAAGCCAAGCTTGTCCATCATCGCTACAAGCTCGTTCCCCATTGCTCGCTTTGAATAGGGGTAGTGATCTTCGGCGGAAGCGGGCACGCCGCTGCGGCCATAGCCGCGCAGATCGACGCAGATCACCGTGTGCTTGCTCGCCAGTTGTGGCGCTACGTAGCGCCACATCAGGCTGGTTCGCGGAAACCCATGCACCATGAGCAGCGGGGATCCCTTACCGTAACGCCTGATGAAAATGGTGTTGTCGCCGGTGTCGATCTCCGCCGTCTCAAACTGATCGGAAGCGGCCGATGCGGCCTCGCCGACAGGCTGGGCGGCGGCGCGTTGCGAGAGCGTGAGCGATAATGCGGTACCGGAAGCGGCGGTAATTGCTCGAAGCACAGTGCGACGTGCGACGTCTGTCTTGTCGATCATCTGCTGGAGTCTCCCTGACAACGGCTGCGGATGAATGCCAACCGCGCTGACTTGACCACATGAAGTTCCCGCCTCTCAGGCGTAGTAACTTGTCTGTTACGCAGTCGGCGGTTACGTCACTTCTTCTTGATATGGCTGTTCCGGCCCACCTTGACCGGTCTCACGTGACCATCTTTCGTTGGGTGAACTGGTTTGGTTACAGGGAACGCCGATCGTCAGGGAAATTTTCGCGTGCCGCACGGCGGGATTGACCGTCGCGATGTGCAGAGCCGGAAACAGCCGAACTACTCCTGGGCGTGTCCAGGTGCCGTTCGATTGTTGATGTGGACGACGGGGCGATCGCCGCCAGCGCCTACGGTCTTCTCAGAAAGCCGTTCGAAACCAGCGCGTTTCTTGATTGCGTCGAGAGGAGCCTCTCCAATGGACACCATCCACGATAGAATAACCGATTGCGCTGCATCCGCCTTGACGCAGCGCGCCCGGAGTTCAGCCGAGAAGCTCCTGTCCTTTGACGTCGCAGGACGTTCGTCGCGAAGCGCGCAGAACGCATTGCAGTCCACGAATTGGGATAGCCGGTCCGAGCGATGGGGTCGCCTGATGGTCGCCGCGCAGGATGGTGACAGCCGGGCCTACGAGCAGTTGCTCCGCGAAATAGACGTCTGGCTCCGTCGTTATTATGCACGGCGGCTTCCCTATCCTGTATCAGATGATGCAAGACAGGATGCGCTTCTCGCGATCCATGCCAAACGGCACACATACGCTCCGTCGAGAGCGTTCGGGGCCTGGGTCAGGGCGATTGCACGCTACAAGGCAATCGATCGCATACGTGACGCGTCTCGATTCGCCGCGCTCCCGCTCGACGAAGACATATCGATCGGGGACCACGAGGGGACCGCGGTAAGTGCCGCCACGATGGACGATTTGCTTGGCCGGCTGAAGCCCGCGCAAGCCATTGTGATCCGCCTCGTGAAGCTCAACGGCCTGAGCATTGCCCGCGCGTCCGACGTCACAGGCCAGTCTGCGCCGCTCGTCAAGATCAACATCCATCGAGGCCTGAAGAGATTAGCTGCCCTGGTCTCCTGCGACGTCGTTGCCGCAACGACGCCCGCTCATTCTCAGAAACGCCGCAGCACGCGAGGTGCAAAGAGCATCTAAATGGGTTTGTGCAGGTTATTGCAGACAAGGTACCAGCGGCTATATTTCGCCTTGCCGGCTTATCGATAATTGCCGGCTTCTCTGGGACCCCTGTGACAACCAAGCGCTCGCCAGCTTTCTTCATCGCCGATAACCCGGGCCTGGACTTCTTGAATTCCATTGCGGTCCCGGTGGATGTCAAGGTCGAGTGGCTGGCCTCGGGAGACGATCTTCTGGCGTGGCTGAAACAGGCCGGATTGGTGCCGGACGAGGTGCTGAACGCTTTTCGCAAGAGCGCCCTTCCCGGCGAGCTGGACGCCATCGCGGCACAAGCGCGCGCGCTGCGGGACTGGTTCAAACCCTTTGTCTACAAACATATGGGTAAGCCCATTGGGCAGAATGCACTGCGCCAACTCGAACCGCTCAATCAAATGCTGGCGCGCGACGACGAATTCGGCCAGGTCGTGGTGCGTGATCGGCCTAACAACCGGCACCATGGCCATGGAGGGGTTTCCGGCCTCGTCTGGCGCCGCGAGCGGCGCTGGCAATCACCAGAGTCGCTGCTTCTCCCATTGGCGCGATCGCTGGCCGACCTCGTCTGCACCGAAGACTTCACTTACGTGAAGGCCTGCGAGGGACCGGACTGCACGCTCTTGTTCGTCGATCGAACCCGAAGCCGCGCGCGCAGGTGGTGCAGCATGGCGGTGTGCGGCAATCGGGCGAAGCAGGCCGCACATCGGAAGCGCGCCCAGCAAGCAAGACGTTCGAAGTAGATGTATCCGCCGGACGCAGGGATCCGCCATAGCGGCGGTCCCGCCGCCCTCACTTATCGCGCAACTGGTCAACGGCCGTCCGGGCCACCTGACATCATCCCGGACGGAATCTGGCGTGGCCCAAAGATCGCCTTCGCCACGTCACCGACGGCCTCGACGTTCTCCTCCACATCCTGGAAGCAAACGATCCTGCAAGGGCAGGCTTCGAGCCCCTCATAGCGCCATGGAAAAGCGCCGATGACGGCGCGCTTGTTCAGCATCAGCTCGATGTCGCCGCCGACATTCTCAGCGTGAATGAGCCCTTCCTGGAATGCCTGCGAGTGAAACGGAAAATAGTCTTCGACGACTTTTCGCCCCGAACGCTTGTGCGTGTACGAATTCTTTCCGAAGAACTCGTCGCAGCTCATTCCGACCTTGGCCTCGAACTGCTTTGCGAGGTCAGGCCGCATGCGCCGGATTGTGGTGTTCATCGCGTGATCGCCGGAACCGCAGTCGATCCCGAACCATTTGATCTTCTTCTTCAGCATCCAATCGAGAAGCTCCTGCTTCCCTCCGGGATGCATGCAGAAATACTTCACCAGGTCCTGCTGCGGCTTGCCTTCCCAATAGCGGTGCCAGCCGGTGTGAATGATAAGGATGTCGCCGTCCTTTACGTCAACCGGCGCACTCTCGATCATTTCGGGAGTGATGACAGCCCAATCTTCCATGTGCTTGGACACGTCGACGACTGCGCCCGGTCCGACCAGGAAATCCAGCGGATAGGATGCCATGTCGCCCATCCCATCCGTGCCGTGCATCGCACCGTCAATGTGGGTTCCGACATGGAGCGCGGAATCGATCCGCTGCGCGACGATGTGGATCGTCTGCAGATTTTGCGCGTAGTACATCTTGTTGCCGGCATATCCGACCCAGCCGGGCGTGTGCACATTCATCAGATGAGACAAGTCGACGATCTTCATCGCGCGAATTCCTTTGCTTACGTTGATTGGCTTACGCAGCCTTCTTGAAGAGCGAGTTCAGCCACCCTTTCAGAGCCGCAAGAAGCAGCGAGGTGGTGTTGAGCGGCTTGACCGCTCCCGAACCAGGCGCGAATTGCGGGGCCGACTTCGTCAATGAATCCGCCTGAGGACTACCTGCTTCGGCCGCCGCCGCGGCGCTTCTGGCGCCGAGTTCGGTCTCGGCATTTCTTACAAATTCACGGACAAGCTGATTGGCGATCTCGGTGATGAGCCCGGTTCTTCCAAACTGAGCGATGGATCCGGAGAGCTGGACGTCGGCGAGGACGTCAACGCGAGTGGCGCTTCCCTCAGGAACAAGCGTGCACAGCATCGACATTTTGCCGCGGCTGGCGCCTTTCCTGTCGACGCCCTTCCCCTCGAACTCGACCTTCTTTGCCTCTTCGTCGTATTTGACCTTTGCTTCGCCTTCGAAGCTCGCCTGGAATGGGCCCACTTTGGCGGAGACCTTTCCACTGATCGAGCCGTCGTCCTTCGTACCGAGATATTCTGCTCCAGGCAGGCACGCGGCGACGCTCGGAACGTCGTGGAAGAACGTCCACACCGTGGGGAAAGGTTGCGATACAACGAAGTTCTGCTTGATCTCCATGCCTTGCCTTGGAAGTTGTCAGAGCATCCGGTTCAGCGATCTCATGTATTTTTTAACTGTATTCAAATCTATACAGCAAAATTGAAATACGCAATCTCATTTGGTCAGGCCCCGCCGGCCGCCCAATTCGTAATCAGCTCCGCGATAAAATTTCAGCACCGCAGGTAACAACGATATTGAAATATTATATATATCAGTATGATATGTCGTATTGCATGCAGCATACAAAATGTTGTTGCCGCTCATCTTCGACTGGACCAGACTTGGCCACGTCAGGGGACGAATGAACGTCAATGGAGACGCTCGCTGGAAGTCTGCCGGCATGGGAGGGAGCAATGAGCGAGCAGGTGTCCGCCATCGGAGCGACAGGCGCCGTCAGACCGACCGGTGTGCGCTGGAACATCTTCCTGCTGATGTTGTTCCTGATCTCGATCAACTACATCGATCGCGCCTCGCTCTCGGTGGCGATGCCGCTGATCTCCAAGGAGTTCGACATTGATCCGGCGATGCAGGGCCTGATCCTGAGCTCGTTCTTCTGGACCTACGCCGCCATGCAGATTCCCGGCGGCCTGCTCGCCGACCATTACAAGCCGCGGATCGTGATCGCCCTGGCGACGATCTTCTGGGGTGCCTTCCAGGCGATCGCGGCAGTGGCTACCAACTGGTGGGTGTTGCTGCTGACCCGGCTTGGGCTGGGCGCATCGGAAGCGCCGATCTATCCGGCGGGCGGCAAGCTCAACGCCATCTGGATGACGCAGAACGAGCGCGGGCGTGGCGCGACGCTGCTCGACGGAGGTGCGCCGCTCGGCGCCGCGCTCGGCTCGATCGTGATCGCGTGGCTGATCGCGGCCTTCGATTCCTGGCGCACTGCCTTTGTCATCGCCGGCGTCGGCACGATGCTGTGCGGCCTGTGGGCCTGGTACTACATCCGCAACGAACCGCGCGAGCACCCCTCGCTCAATGAAGCCGAAGCCCGCTACCTCGAACAGGCGCACGCGCTGGAAGACGCCGCCACGCCGCCCTCCTCCGGCGGAAGCTGGATGGCCTATTTCCGCTTCCGTTCGGTCTGGTGCATGTGCCTGGGCTGGATGTTCTTCAACACCACCTTCTATGGCTTGCTGACGTGGATGCCGACCTATCTGTTCAAGGTGCACAATTTCGACATCAAGGTGCTCGGCGGCGCATCCTTCATCATCTTCTTCGCGGGCTTCGCGGCGAACTGGTCGGCGGGTGGATCGGCGACACCTGGCGCAGCCGCGGTGGTGCGCCGAACCTGGTATTCCGCACCCTGTTCGGCATTGCCGCCATCATGGCGACGGTGTCGATTTTCCTGGTGGCCTATGTGCGCGATCCGGTCACGGTCGTGGTGCTGCTGTCCTCCACGCTGTTCTTCCTGCGCTGGTGCGGGATGTACTGGGCCATTCCTTCCGCGCTTGCGGGCCGCGACAAATCGGGTTTTCTTGGTGGCTGCATGAATCTCGGCGGCAACATTGCGGGCATCATGACGCCGCTGATCGTCGGCTTGATCGTCCAGGCCACCGGCTCCTACTTTCTCGCGCTGATGTTCTTCGCCGCGGCCGGCGTTGCGCTGTTGATCTGCTCGACGCTGATCGACTACAGCCGCAAATTGCCGGTCTAGATAGGACGGATCGGCGCCGATGGCTGCGTATCTTTGAGGCTGCAACATGACTGCTCCGGTCCGGCTCGGCATGCTGACCCCTTCATCCAACACCGCGCTGGAGCCGATCACCTATGCGATGCTGGCCGGCATCGCTGACGTCTCGGCGCATTTCTCGCGCTTCAAGGTGACTGAAATCGCGCTGTCCGAATCCGCCCTCCGCCAATTCGACGACAGCGAGATCCTGCGCGCCGCCGAACTGCTGGCGCATGCGAAAGTAGACGTCATTGCCTGGAACGGAACATCGGCGAGCTGGCTCGGCTTCGAGCGTGACGAACGCCTGTGCGAGCGCATCACGGCCGCGACCGGCATCAAGGCCCGCACCACCGTGCTCGCCTACCGCGACCTGTTCCGGCGCCGCAAGGCGGAGCGCATCGGGCTGGTGACGCCCTATCGCCGCGACGTGCAGGACAAGATCATCGCCAACTGGGCCTCCGAAGGCCTGCATTGCGTCGCCGAGCGCCATCTTTCACTGCAGGACAATTTTTCCTTCGCCGAAATGCCGGAGACCGAGGTGGCGACACTGATCGAAGAGGTCGCGCGCGAGGGCTGTGATGCGGTCGCGGTGGTCTGCACCAATATGCGCGGCGCCGGCGCCGCCGCGCGGCTCGAGGCGAAGCTTGGTGTCGTGGTGTTCGATTCGATCGCGGTCACCCTGTGGGCGTGCCTGGCTGCAACCGGCGTCGATCCGTCGCGCGTTCGCGGCTGGGGCAGCCTGTTTCAAATCCCGATCGAGGGCCACAGCCAATTTTATTGACGCGCTTCACAGGACACTCGAAGGTGCGGAGATTCGATGAGCGGAACGAAAACTGACCGTGACTGAGACCAAAACGACCAAGACCAGGAAACAGCCCAAATCACGCCGCGGCGTGACGGCGCTGCAACGGCGACGGCTGCGCGTGCCGCGAACCGGCCTGCATGAGCAGGCCGCGACGCGTCTTCGCACATTGATCGTGCGCGGCGATCTTCAGCCCGGCGAGCAATTGCTCGAAGCCGATCTGTCCGAGGCGCTCGGCATCTCGCGCACGCCGCTCCGCGAGGCCCTGAAGCAATTGGCGGCCGAAGGTCTGGTCGAACTGCGGCTCAACCGCAGCGCCGTCGTCGCGCCGTTCCGGCGCGAAGAGTTGACCGATCTGTTCGAGGCGGTGAGCGGGATCGAGCGCTGCGCCGCCGAGCTCGCCGCGACGCGGATGGTGGAGCGCGACGTTGAGCGACTGGAGGCGCTACAGGAGCGCATCGAATGGCACCACGAGCGCGGCGAGCTGCGCGAATATTTCGAGACCAACCAGCAGATTCACAGCGCCATCGTCGACTTCGCCCGCAACGCGGTGTTGAAGGCCACGCACGATATTTTGCTGGCGCGGGTGGAACGCGCGCGCTTCTTTGCCCTGTCGGTCCATGGTCGATGGGATGAATCGGTGCGCGAGCATCAGGACATTCTGGCCGCGCTCAAGGCCGGTGACGCCGACCGCGCCGGACGGCTGCTTGGCCACCATGTCCGCCGCACCGGCGAGATCATGGCCACCACGCTGGATGGCGAGACGGATGATGCCGGCCCGGCGAAAGCCCGGCCCAACATGCGCGGCATCACGAGAAAGGCCGCGCCGTGAAGATCCTGCTGCTCAATCCCAACACAACGACAGCGGTGACCGACCTGCTCCATGCGGCCGGCGCGCAAGTAGCCACGCCCGGCACCGAGCTGGTGGCGATGACGGCGAGCCGCGGCGTGCCCTATATCGCAACCCGGGCCGAAGCGCAGATCGGCGGCGCCATCGCGCTGGAAATGCTGGCCGAGGCCAGCACCGGTATCGATGCAGCGATCATTGCCGCCTTCGGCGATCCAGGCCTGTTCGGAGCGCGTGAACTGTTTGACATTCCAGTCGTGGGCCTGGCCGAAGCCGCGATGCTGACCGCCTGCATGGTCGGTCAGCGATTTGCCATCGTGACGTTCGCTCGCGCGCTCGCGCCCTGGTACCAGGAATGCGTCGCCATGCACGGTCTCGGCGCGCGTTGCGCCGGCATACGGACGCTCGACGATGGCTTCCGATCCATTGCGGATGTTCAGGCCGAGAAGGAAGACATGCTGGTGACGCTCGCCAACCGCGCCGTCGAGCAGGATGGCGCCGATGTCGTCATTCTTTCCGGAGCGCCACTGGCGGGCCTTGCTGCCAAGGTCAGCCATCGCATTCCGGTGCCGGTGATCGATCCGATCGCCGCAGCGGTGCGGCAGGCCGAGACGCTCGCCGTTCTGAAGCTGCGCAAGCCCGTCGCCGGGACATTCCGCCGTCCCGATGCGAAGGCGACCATTGGGTTGGCGGAGCCGCTGGCCGCTGTCATCGAACATCGGAAGCGACATGACGCTGAAGGAGGGTCCAACTGATGCCGTTCGACACCATCATCCGCGGCGGCACCGTTGCGACCGCCGCCGACACCTTTGCCTGCGACGTCGGAATCCAGGGCGGCAAGATCGTGGCCTTGGGGCGCGATCTCGGCACGGCGGAAACGATCATTGACGCCACCGGTCGCCTGGTGCTGCCCGGCGGCATCGACAGCCACGTGCATTTCGCCCAGCCATCCGGCGACGGTATCGTCATGGCCGACGGCTTTGCCAGCGGCACGCGCTCGGCGGCGTTCGGCGGCAACACCACCGTGCTGCCGTTCTGCCTGCAGGAGAAAGGCCAGACGCTGCGCGAGGCACTGCGGCGCTACCACGCGCTGGCGGAGGGCGAATGTCACGTCGACGTCGCCTTTCACCTCATCGTCACCGACCCGACCGAGCAGGTGCTCGGCCAGGAGCTGCCGGCGCTGGTGGAGGACGGCTACACCTCGCTCAAGGTGTTCATGACTTATGAGGGGCTGGCGCTGTCGGACCGCGAACTGCTCGAAACCATGTCGGTCGCGCGCGAGACCGGCGCCATGCTGATGGTGCATGCGGAAAATTTCGACGCCATCCGCTTCCTCACCGATCGCCTCGAACGCGCCGGCAAGACAGCGCCGCGCTTTCATGCGACCTCGCGGCCAATTCCGGTCGAGCGCGAGGCCACGCATCGCGCCATCTCGCTGGCCGAGCTCGTCGACGTGCCGATCATGATCGTGCATGTGTCGAACCGCGACGCGATGGAGGAAATCCGCCGCGCCCGGCAACGCGGATTGAACGTGATGGGCGAGACCTGCCCGCAATATCTGGTTCTGACCGAGAACGATCTCGAACAGCTCAACATGGAAGGCGCCAAGTATGTGTGCTCGCCGCCGCCGCGTGACGTCGCGAGCCAGCAGGCGTGCTGGGAAGGCCTGCAGCAAAAGGTGTTCTCGGTCTTCTCATCCGACCATTGCCCGTTCCGCTATGATGACCCGCAGGGAAAGCTCGTGCCCAAGGGCCGTACCAGCTTCCGCTGGGTGCCGAACGGCATTCCCGGCGTGGCGACACGATTGCCGATCCTGTTCTCGGAAGGCGTGGTGAAGGGCCGCATCGACCTCAACGATTTCGTCGCGTTCAGCGCGACCAATCACGCGAAAATCTACGGCCTTTATCCGCGCAAGGGCACGATCGCGGTGGGATCGGACGCCGACATCGCGCTGTGGGATCCGAAGCGCAAGGTCACGATCCGCCACGGGCTTATCCATGATGGCGCGGATTACACGCCCTATGAGGGGCTCGAGGTCACGGGCTGGCCGGTGCTGACCATGGTGCGCGGACGCGTGGTGGTCGATGATGGCATCCTGGTCGGGGCGAAGGGCCATGGCACCTACCTGCCGCGGAGCAAGCCCGCGGCGACGACCAATTTCTGACGGAGGGAGATCGACATGCCCTATGCGACGACGGACGACGGGGTGCGCCTTTATTTCGAGGAAACGGGAAGCGGCCGCCCCGCCATCTTCGTTCATGAATTCGCCGGAGATCTGCGCAGCTACGAGCTGCAGATGCGGCATTTCGGCAAGCGCTATCGCAGCATAGCCTTCAACGCGCGCGGCTTCCCGCCGTCCGACGTGCCCGAGCAGGTCTCATCCTATTCGCAGGCACGCGCGGCCGACGACATCCTCGCGGTGCTCGATCATATCGGCGAGCGGCAGGCGCATATCATCGGCCTGTCGATGGGCGGCTTCGCGACCCTGCATTTCGGCCTGCGTCATCCCGAGCGGGCGCTGTCACTTTGCATCGGCGGCTGCGGTTACGGCGCCGAGCCCGACAAGCGCGAGACGTTCCGCGCTGAGGCCGACGTGATCGCCGACATGATCCGGCGCGACGGCATGCCGGCGTTCGCCGAGCGCTATGCCTATGGGCCGACGCGCGTGCAGTATCAAAACAAGGATCCGCGCGGTCACGCCGAGTTCAAGACCATGCTGGCCGAACATTCGGCGATCGGATCGGCCAACACGCAGCAAGGGGTGCAGAAGGAGCGGCCTTCGCTTTATTCGCTGGTCGAGGAGATGAAGCGCATCACCGTGCCGACGTTGATTATCACGGGCGATGAGGATTGGCCGTGCCTGCTGCCGGGCATTCTCATGAAGCAGAGCATTCCGTCCGCCGCGCTCGCGGTGATGCCGAATTCGGGGCATGCGATCAACATCGAGGAGCCGGAGGAGTACAACCGGATCGTCGGCGATTTCCTGGCCCAGGTCGATTGCGACCGCTGGCCGCTCCGCGATCCACGGGCTGTCAGCACCTCGATCACCGGAATGAAGGATTAATGGCGCTCGTGGATTGAAAAAGCAACAGACACAGTGTCGTTTTGGTGCTTGTCGGCTCACGCCAGGAGCGCCGGCTAATTGCGGACTGCGTACAGGGGCGTTCTGACCGTCAGTTGATAGGCGGGCTTCGGCACCCACATGATTTCGGCTGTGAGGCCAAACAGCCTATTGTCGTTATCGTCCATGCGATCGAGATCGAGCCGAACGATCGGTTGTGTGAAGGGCTGAATGGGCGCAAGGGTTAGAAGCTGCGCCCCTTCGAAGGACTGCACGCCCACGCGGCCAGTGAATTTCCAATTATTGGACCATTGATAGTAGCCGCCGACATAGGCGATCGTGTTCGGGTTGATCTTCACGAGCGGAGTGCCGACGTCAGTGCGTGTGTCCTGGAAGCCGGCGAGGATGCCTCTGGTTTCATCGGAATCAAGTGCATAATCGAATTCGAGAATGTTGTTGAAAGAGGTTGTGGCCAGCGGACCATTGGGGATCGACTGTGTGATCGTCGATTGCAGCGTCACGGTCGGGAAGGTCCCGCCGTTCTGCTGGTAGAGATCCGCCTGGAAGCCGATGTTCCAGCTTGTGACTTGAAAGGATGACCACCCAGTGCCTCCGAACTCCGTCGAACTGCCGGAGACGCCTCCGTATAGCGAGACACTGTCCGTGACATCGACCGTCAACGGAAAATCGACGTTGAGCGATTTTGCTGCTGGCAGGCCGGTCGGAAACGCCGCGCGGTTCGGTGTTGCGAGCGTTCGCAACGCATTGAACAGAGTTGGACGTCCAAAGCCGAATGCGAGCGATCCTGCCGGCACCTGCGCGTAGATTGTCCTCAGATCAAGATAGATCGCCGGTATCGACGCGCTGATGGCGCCGTCATCATCATTTGCGCCAAAGGCTGTTCCAGCGGAGAGGATCAATGTCGCGTACAGTCCAGCTTTCAAGATCAGCCTGAAAGCTGAAAATTCTGTGCCGCTGCATTGAGGAGCATCCAAGGCGTAAATCTTCTCTAGAGACGACCTTCATCAAGTTGGCAGGCGCGAAGGTCGATCTCAGCCTGTCCGCTCCTCGACCTTTCCCGAAACTCTCGCGGGGTGAATCCGGAAATCCGTCGGAAAGCGCGAGCAAAGTGGGCAGGGTCTGCATAGCCCGATGAGAATGCTACGTCGATGATCTTGTTCTCGGTATCGCTTAGAAGCTGCATCGCATTGTTGAAGCGGACCTGCTCAAGCAGGCCCGAGTATGTCAGCCCGGCCAGCGCGAGCTTCCGCTGCAGACTCCTGACGCTTAGTCCAACCATCTCGGCAGCCTGCACTATCGCCGGGCCTCCTTCATCAAGATACGATGGTAAAGTCAACTTGAGAATGCTGACGACGTCGTTGCTGAAAGGCTGCCGCTCGGTCTCGTGCAAATTAGACCGGACAACATCTGCTCGATTGGGATAGCTCAAGAATTGCAGCGGCACTTCGATCCATGAGGCTTTCTGACCTGACATGAAGCGTGTATCCGGCCAATGCGATTGAACTTCCTTGCTCGGTACATAATTGGCTTCAAACGCGATCACTCTTGGAGTCCAGTACGCGCCCGCGAACTGACGGACGATGTGCAGGACGAATATGTTCTGAAGCCATTGGGACATCTCAAGATGGGAAATACCTTCCGTTCCAATGAGCCTGCTGCAAATTTTCACGCTTTCGTCGTACGGCTCCAGCCATAGACGCAGATTTGTATCTTCGACCGGCGCCCACTTGCACATCTGCTGAAGAGCAACCAGCAGAGTTGGTGAATGCCGGATTCGAACTCGCATGGCATCGCTCAAATGATCGAATGAGAGCCTCTGGGCTGCGCGAAAGGCGATCTCCGACAGCCCCTGCTTTTCCTGGGCGGCCGTCGCAAAGCGAACGGCCGGCAGCAGCAGCACGTAGTGATCGGCTTTTTCCTCCAAAGACGTAGGGAGCCGAAATTTGGCGAGAAGCGCCGCGGTGGGTCCGCCGATCTCTGAATGAATCTCAGCAAATGGCATGAGAAATTGGCAACGCGTCAATGGAATAACGGTCATCACTACCTGCCCAAGAAGTCTGCCGCGGTGGCAGACTAGAGCATTTTCGGTTCTGATTGAATCAGAACCGAAGCTCTAGATTCTTGTTTTGACGCGTTTTCTTCACGCGAACCGGTATCCACTTCGCTCGAAAACGCTCTGGCAGGCTGGCAACTGTCTTGCCTTGTCGATTGTCAGGTCGTGCCTGGCACGGCATGGCGCGCAAGGCGCTCGAATATTTCCATTTGACGAAAAATTTTGGCGGCTGATGGCCAGATTGGTCCTGAAAATGCGTGTAAGCTCGAAGCATCGGTTTTTCTCTTGAGGGAACATGGGCTTCACGCCTCACACAAACCGATGAGAGCTGTCCGTTTGCCTTCATCTCAGGCGGTCCGAGCGGCCATAATCGCGGCACTGCGACACGGTGACGCAACTCTCGATAGCACAGCTCGCGCCTGCAAAATCAGCACGCGCACCTTGCAGCGCCATCTCGGTCGCATGGGCACAAGCCACAGCGCAATGCTTGCGGAAGTTCGCTTGAGTATCGCTTGCCGCTTGCTCGTGGACTCAAGCAAGCGCCTGTCCGATATCGCAAAATTCCTCGGCTATACGAATGCAAGCAGCTTCAGCCGCACTTTCGTGCGTTTGATGAAAGTTCAACCCGTTGTTTACAGACAGCAGCAACTTGCCCGTAAGCAGGAGCGGGCACGCCTTCGCAGAAGAACTTGCGCGACTGACCGCTGAACTGATCCGGACGATTGGCGCGAAATGGCAAGACTCGCGATCTGAATTGGCGCGAAATGCTTAGCCAAGCTGCTTGCCGATTGCCCGGCTGCTGGGGAGCCACTTTTTTGAAGGCGCAGAAGAAGATGCGCCGGACGATTTTTGAAAGCCATAGGAGCCGGCCGAAAAGAAACAATCCCTCTTTCAACGGAGAGAATAACCATGACACTTCGTGCTGCTCTATTCGCATTTTGCGCCGGCGGATTGCTGGTCTGCCCCCAAGAACTTTCTGCTCAAACGGCACCCGAACGCAAGCCGCATATTCCGCTTGAGAAATCCATAGGCCAGGCAAAGCCGGAAGTCGTGCCGTCCCTCTTCGTCCTCAATTCGCGCGGTGCGAGCTTGAAAGACGGCAAGCTTGTGCTGACGGGAATTTCGCCGAATGCCATCGTGTTTGCCGATCGACCTGTTCGGGCAGCCGGTCACGATCTCACGACGCGAATTGTCGAGGATTGGGGCAACGGCAGCGACAACTTCGCCAAAGATCCACCGAACGCTACGGTTTCCGGTTTCAAGAAAGACGGATCGTCGGTGATCGACGCCGTTGTCGTGCTGAAATCGCCCAAGCTTGAGGACGACAAGCTGACTTTCGATGTCGATATTCTCGAAGGCGATCTTGTGGGAGCTGATGGACCGGCATCGGTTTTTATCGACATCATTGGCCGACCGTTCACTCCGCTGTCCTTTGCGGGCGTCGCCCGCCGAACGGCCTGGCGCGGTGCTTTCTACCGAGGCGCGGCCTTTGCGGGAGCGGCCGCTGTGGCCGGAGCCGCGGCCTATGCGTACTACGCGCCCCGGTGCGGATACTATCCTTATCCGCCTTGCTATTGAGCTGCGCTGACTGGCGGCATCGTAGCTGCCGCCCGCGCAATTCATCCCGACCGCCTCGTCATTTGGTCAGTCGCTGTCAGCCTCATGGCATGAGAGCCACATCTGAAGTCATCAGCCGTCCTTTGTATTTGTTTCAAGAAGGAGATAAACGATGAACATCACCCGTCGATCCCTTGCGTTTGGTGGAATGGGGCTGCTGGCAGGAGCGGCCGCAACACGATCAGTCCTTGCCCAGGATTCTTTCCTCGGAGTGGGTCAAGGCTTGGAGGATTTCTGGCTCGCGAGCGACGCCTACATTTTCGGCTATCCGTTGGTGACGATGGAGATGACTCGCCGGGTCATCACCAATGTTGCTGAACCCGTCGGAACGCGGGGGCCGATGGGCCATATCATCAAGCTGCGCCAATATCCGGACGCTTCGTTCAGGGATGTCACCGCGCCGAACGCGGACACTCTCTACACAACCTCCTTCTTCGACGTCGGGAAAGAGCCGTGGGTCCTCAGCATCCCGGACATGAAGGGGCGCTATTTCTTGATGCCAATGCTGGACGGCTGGACGACGGTGTTTCAAGTCCCAGGGAAGCGCACCACCGGTACCGGCGCGCAGACTTACGCGATCACCGGACCCGGGTGGAAGGGCACGCTGCCAGCCGGCGTGAAGGAGTACAAATCGCCCACCAATATCGTGTGGCTGCTTGGCCGCATCTATTGCACCGGCACGCCGGAGGATTACGCCGCCGTCCACAAGCTGCAGGATGAGTGCAAGCTCGTACCGCTCAGTGCTTACGGCAAGCCGTACACGCCACCTGCGGGAAAAGTCGATCCGTCGATCGACATGAAGACCGCGGTCCGCGAGCAGGTCAATCGCATGGACGCGGTGTCGTATTTCAAGCTGCTGTGCGAGCTGATGAAAGCTAATCCGCCATACGCAGCGGATGCGCCCCAACTTGCCAAATTTGCCCGCATCGGCATCGTTCCCGGGCAGGATTTTGACGAGAGCAAGCTCAAGGCGGACTTCCTGAAGCGCTTGCCCGAGGTGTCGTTCGACAGGATCATGCTTCAGTTCAAGATCAACAAAGCCATCAGGGATGAGAATGGCTTTGCCTTCACAACGAAGACCGGCATCTATGGCACCGACTATCCGATGCGAGCCCTGGTGACCGCGATCGGACTCGGCGCCAATCGTCCGCAGGATGCGGTGTACCCGGTTTCGCAAAAGGATGCGAATGATCAGAAGTACAACGGTGCGAACAAGTACGTCATGCGGTTTCCCAAAGGCCACCTGCCTCCTGTGGAGGGATTCTGGTCGCTCACGATGTACGATAGCAGCTACTTCTTCGTGAAGAATCCGATCAACCGCTACTCGATCAGCGCTCGTGAAGACCTGAAGGAAAACGCGGACGGCTCGGTCGAGCTCTACATTCAAAAGGACTCCCCGGGCAAAGACAAGGAGTCAAACTGGCTTCCCGCCCCTGAGGGAGATTTCATACTCATGCTCCGCATGTACTGGCCTGAGGAAACGGACCCGTCCATCATCAACGGCACATGGACGGTTCCTGCCGCCAGGAAGGTCGGGGCTTGAGAACTTGAACTCAGGCCGGCCCCGAGTGGGCCGGCCTGAGCCGAAGTGTTCCGGCTTTGCGCTGTACCGCCAAAACAATCACGCGGGCAGCAAAGATCGTTGCGCGATACGCATAAAGGGCGGGGGTGTGATATGTGGCTTTTTGATCTTCGAAAAAAGGGACAGTCCAACAGGCGCGACAAGACAAGGCCCGGGATCCGTTTCCGATTCAGAAACTCAGTCATCGCCATGGCAATGGCGATGACATCCATTCCGTCTGCAACCGTCCACGCCGACGAAGGTGGTGTTTCATATTGGCTTCCCGGCCGCTTCGGCAGCCTTGCAGCAACCCCTCAGGTCCCCGGCTGGTCGATGGGCGAGGTCTACTATCACAGCAGCGTAAGCGCTTTCGGCCGTACGGCGGCCGCGCGGGAAATCCAGGTCGGCAGGATCCCCGCTACGGTGAACGTCGACCTGAACCTTCGTCTGAATGCGCAGGCCGATCTCGTGCTACTCAATCCCACCTACACGTTTGCAACGCCAGTGCTGGGCGGACAACTTGCCATCGGCGTAATCGGTCTGTTCGGGCGTTCCAGCGCAAATCTTGACGGAACGCTGACGGCAGCAGTCGGCCCGCTGGCGATGACTCGCACAGGCAGTATTGCCGATTCAATCACATCGGTCGGCGATCTTTACCCGCAGGCAACTCTCAAGTGGAACGCCGGGGTGCACAATTTCATGGCCTATGTGACGGGAGATATTCCCGTTGGGGCGTACAGTCCGACCCGCCTCGCCAATCTCGGCATCGGCCATGCCGCCGTTGATGCCGGCGGCGGCTATACCTACTTCAATCCGCAGACGGGGCATGAATTTTCTGCTGTCGCGGGCTTCACCTACAATTTCAAGAATCAGGATACGCAGTATCAGAACGGTATCGACTTCCACGTGGATTGGGGTGCCTCTCAGTTTTTATCGAAGCAGCTTCTCGTTGGTTTGGTGGGTTATGCCTATCAGCAGATCACTGATGATTTCGGCGCGCACCCCGTCCTAGGAGGCTTCCGATCCCGGGTATTGGGAGTCGGTCCTCAGATCGGCTTTCTTTTTCCTGTTGGTGACATGCAGGGATATTTGAACCTAAAGGGATATGGCGAATTTGCCGCGGAGAATCGCCCGGCCGGCTGGAATACGTGGCTGACGTTCTCGATCTCGCCAACGGCGCCGACCAGCACCGTGACGCCAACCCGGCGGATAGTGACGAAATAGTCATGGTCACGGCGGTGACACGAGCCTACATCGCCAGATTTGCCGCGCCTTTCCGGATGTCGCCTGCTGGCCCCGAATGGACGCGTCGGCGGCTTCGATCGAAGTCGGCTCCTGAACCCAGAGCTGAAAACTACCCGCTCAGCGACCTTGCTGCGTGGACCGGCAATTGGCTGCATCCGCTACACTCCTTGAAATTCGATCCGCGGCGGCCATTTGGGTGATGTTGGAGCAGGGACCAATCATGACAAACAATCTCATTAGGCCTGCACGTGTTGACGAAGCCGAGGAGCTTTCGCAAATCGCAGTTCGCGCGACCAGGAATGACGGGTACGACGATGATGCGATCGTCCGCTTCATGCCCGCACTCAAGGTCAACCTTTCGCTTATTGCCGCCGGACTGGTCTTTGTGGCCAAGAGCGAAGCCGGCGTTTCGCACGGCTATGTGGCTGTAAGACCGACGGGAATCGGAGGCCTAACTCTCCTGGATAGTATTTTTGTTGATCCAGCCTATTCGCGAAGGGGCGTTGGCACACGACTTTTTGCCACCGCAGTGGAGCTTTCGAGAAAGATGGCAGGAAATGTGATCCTGATTAACTCGAGCCCAAGTTCTGTCGATTTCTACGCCCGTCTTGGCGCCAACAAGATAGGCACTACACCGTTCGTATTCTCCCCTGACGTACAACTATCGATGTTCGCGTTTGCAATTCCGCCGTCCGTTGAGCATGGCACCGAAGCTGTGCGCGGGAGCCGGTCGTCCTAAGAGGTGGACCTGTCCTCGCAATCGCTTTGAACGGATCATGCTCTAGATTGAATCAGAACCGACGCTCTAGATTCTTGTTTTGACGCGTTTTCTTCACGCGAACCGGTGTCCACTTCGCTCGAAAACGCTCTAGCAGTCTGCTGAAGAAACCCCCTCGCCACGGAGGGGGCTTGATGATTCACTTTATCATCTCGAATCGGTGGAGATGATCGTGCGCGGCAGGTTTACGGATCAAGGCGGCCTGTTTTCGTACATCGCGCCAGATAAGCGTGTGCCAGCGAACCATCCGCTGCGGAAGGTCCGGGAACTTGTCCGGGATGTTTTGAGTGATTTGAACCGCAGCCTTGGGAGGCTCTACGCCAGCGAGGGACGTCCTTCGATCCCTCCGGAGCAATTGCTGAGCGCCCTGCTGCTGCAGGTGTTCTACGGCATCCGCTCCGAACGGCAGTTGATGGAGCAACTGGACTATAATCTTCTGTATCGCTGGTTCGTGGGACTGTCGCCGGACGATCCGGTCTGGGACCCGACCACCTTCACCAAGAACCGGGAGCGGCTGCAGAACGGCGATGTGTTCACGAAGTTCATGACCAGACTTCTGAACCATTCTCAGGTCAAGCCGCTGCTGTCGGACGAGCATTTTTCGGTGGACGGGACGCTGATCGAAGCCTGGGCTTCGCAGAAGAGTTTCCGCCCCAAGGACGGCAGCGGCGACGATGATGACGGCGCCAACTTCCACGGCCAGAAGCGCAAGAACGACACCCATGCGAGTACCAGCGATCCGGACAGCAGGCTCTATCGCAAGGCGGCCGGACGCGAGGCCAAGCTTTGCTATATGGGCCACGCCACCACGGAGAACCGGCATGGGCTGGCGGTGGCCGGCAGGGTCACGCATGCCAATGGCGTCGCCGAACGCCGGGCTTCGGAGATCATGCTGAAGGCGAGACGTAAAGCCGCAGGCCGCCGCATCACGGCCGGTGAGGACAAGGCGTACGATACCGCCGATCATGTCGCCAATCTTCGCGCCATCGGCGTGACGCCGCATGTGACACAGAACCTGGCCATCACCAAAACCGGCAAGACCCGCAACAGCGCCATCGACCAACGAACCACGCGGCATCCGGGGTACGGCATGTCGCAATCACGCCGGGCGATGGTCGAGTGCATCTTCGGATGGAGCAAGCAGCATGGCACCATGCGCAAGACCAAACATCGCGGCATCGCTCGCGTCGCCGCCGACTTCCTGCTCAATCTGATCGCCTACAACCTGATCCGCATTCCCAAACTACTTGCCGTTTAGCCACCCCGCGTCAGGTTGCACCCAACAACAGGCTAAAAATTACATCCAACTCCACCGCACCGCTCCAACAACGACCGCCGACAGTACGAAAAACTCTCCATTTCAAGGTTTTTCAGCAGACTGCTAGTAGAGATTATTTTTGTATTCGTGCTCCAGACCCTTCTTCAGAAGGCCCGTCGCACCGGGAACAGACAACGCAGCGCTCGTAAGCCGGGCTCCCAATCCACTGGCCTTGTTGAGCTTGATGTGCTCGGTGAAGACTTTCGCGGGGTCGATGGCGGGGCGGCCGGACATTGGCCAGAGATGCGTTCGAACGAGGGCGGGGCTTTCGGACATCGTGACGCTGAGATCGTCGATCCCTATGGCGAGCGCCGGCGTCTTGTCCTGCACCCGGAATTGCGCGCGCATCGCTTCGTCGTCGGTCATGTGAGCTGTCCCCGACAACCTCACGATATGGCTCGAACCAGGGATGAGCAGCGCGGCGGCGACGCGGGGCTGAGCGATGATGTTGCGAAAACTATCGACGCGACGGTTTCCCGGACGATCGGCAAACCAGAGCCGCGAGCCGTCAAGATGCGCCATCATGCCGGCAGGATCGCCCTTCGGGCTGAGGTCGGCGCGGCCTTGAGCGTCCGTGGTGGCCAGCGCAAGGAAACGGCAATCGGCGATGAAGGCCGAGAGATCCGATGGCGCCGCGGCGATCGGCGCAGCCGTCCAGAAATCCGAGCGGATCAGAGCCTTGCCGCAATGACCGTAGCATTCCTCCACCGCGACACAGATTTCGTCGTGCCGAACCTCGGCCACCCTTCCGTTGACTCGCAACGTCTCGGTGATGCCTGGAAGCGGAAACAGGGAGGCGAACCCGACACCAGGCCGGGCGAGTGCCGCATCATCGAGCAACGCGGTGGGTAGCCGCAGTTCGTGCGCGCTGGCCGATGCGAAGCCGCACTTTCCGCCCGCCATTGTCACCGCGATGCCCGAAGCGTCACCGAAGGCGGTAAAGCTGAACGGCGAAAGCCGGATCCAGTGCAACGCACCTTCATCAAGATGATCAATCACCTTGAGCGTCATCGGCAGGGGCGTCTTGCCGATGATCGCTTCAAGTTCGGCGACAGAGGCGATCTGTTTGCTCATCCAAAATCCACCAAGAGTTCAGCGCTTGCGCCAATGACGGCTTAGGACGGATAGGCCTTCACGCGATTGGCAACATCAGCCAATTCTGACATTATATTCTGAATTCCTGCCAATGCACTTCCACGGAAATTGGAATCGATTGGAATGCCAATCCTTACCGATCTGAGCGACCGAACTGGCTTCGTCGACCCGGATGAGGTGGCGCGCGCGTGATCACCTACGGCATCACGACGGTCACGACCGGCGTTGAGCTCGATTTTCACAGTCACCGGAAGGCGCAGCTCCTGCTGTCATTGCGCGGCGTTCTGACCTGCGAGCTGGAAGGCGGCCTTTGGATCGTGCCGCCGCAAAGCGCAATCTGGATTCCGGGCGACGTATCGCACAGCGTCAAGGCGGCAGGCGAGATCGAAGGCTATAATGCGTTTATCGATCCCGCCGTCGCACCGAACCTGCCCGCAAACTGCTGCACGATCTCGGTCACGCCGCTCCTGCGGGAGCTTCTGGTCCGGTCTGCCAGTTTCCCGATTGCTTATCCCGAGGGTGGCATGGAGACGCACCTTGTGGCCCTCCTGCTCGACGAAGTCGCGGTGGCGCCGGTGGGCAAGTTGCATCTGCCGATGCCAACGGATCGCCGGCTGCGCAAGATCGTCGACATGATGATGGCCGATCCTTCGGACCAGGGGACGATGGAGATCTGGGCCAAGCGCGCCGGGCTTAGCGAGCGAACACTGGCGCGCATGATTGCCCGACAAACCGGCATGACCTTCGGCCGCTGGCGGCAGCAGCTCAACATCGTGCTCGCGCTGCAATGGCTGGCGAGCGGCGCAACGATTCAGCAAGTGGCCATGGATCTCGGTTATGAGAGCGCGGGCAGTTTCGTCACGATGTTCAGGAAGGCGCTCGGCACAACGCCAGGCCGCTATATGGCAGAACGGCAGGGGCCGCTTGCGTCTGCTCGGATTTGAAAGCACTGGAGAGATGCCACAGCAACATTCTGTCACCTTTTCGATGATCGGGTTGTTGCGGCGATCACGCAGCCGTCACAGGCGCAAGCACAGATTTCTCTTTTAGTTTATCGGCGACCTTCGATTGCCAGCGGCAGTTTCCCCGGAAGCTCAACGCCGAGTGAATTGTGATCGCGGCACGGTCAATTATTGCCGATGTAACCAGATTTACGCGCAGGGTTATCGTGCCGTAACAGAGGAAAACCACATTTACTTCTGCGAGCAGGTTGTGGAGTTTCATGTGGACAGGTCTTCTTTCAATACTTCCCTCTCAAGCACGCCCTCATTGTGGACGCAGTGGGAAAACGAGCGTGAAGTCAGGCGAGCGGTCCGCGCACTCGCTGCGCTTGATGATCAAACCCTGCGCGAGATGGGTATTCGAGACCGCTCACAGGTCGAGTTCACCGTTCGATTTTGTCGCGACTGTTGACGAGACCGCGTGATGCCCAGAACCGTTATTCAGCATGTCCTTTCACGGCTGCGCGATGTCGGCATCACCGACGTCTTTGGTGTTCCGGGCGACTTCTCCTTTCCGCTCAACGATGCGACGTACAGCGAACCGGGTCTGCGTTGGATCGGGTGCTGCAACGAGCTCAACGCCGCCTATGCCGCTGATGGCTATGCGCGGATCAAGGGCGCCGGCGCGGTCTGCACCACCTATGGCGTGGGCGAGCTCAGCGCGCTGAACGGCATCGCCGGCGCCTACGCCGAACATCTCCCCGTTTTCCACCTGGTCGGAATGCCGCCCACGTCTGCGCAAGCCGCGCGCTCCGTGCTGCACCATACGCTGGGCAACGGTGAATTCGATCTGTTTCGCCGGATGAGCGAACCGGTGGTCTGCGCACACTCGGTCATGACGCCGCAGAATGCTGCATATGAGACCGAACGCCTTCTGTTTGAGGCATTCTATCACCTCCGACCTGTCTACATGGCCTTCCCCGCCGATCTCGCCGATCGACCCGTGCTTGGAAGCGCTCAACCTATTGCTGCTCCTGGAAGCGATCCCGTCCTTCTCGAGAAGGTTGTGAATGCAATCCTGTCAGGCATCGATCGGGCCAAGACGGCGTGCATCCTGCCAGGCCTCCTGGTGGCGCGTACCGGCCTGCAGCAGACAATGCAGGCGATTGTCGACGCATCCGGCTTGCCATTCGCCACCATGTTTCTCGACAAATCCGTGCTCGACGAAAGCCAGTCAGCTTATGTCGGAATGTATGCCGGCCGATTGATGAACGAGAACGTGCGCCAGTTTGTCGAGAGCTGCGATCTTGTGCTCGCCGTCGGCACGCTGTTCAGTGACCTGAACACCGGCGCCTTCACGGCCAAACTGGAGCCGGCGCGGCTTATTTCGATAGGTCATCACCACACCACATTGCAGGGGCGCACGCATTCCGGCCTCGAGATGGCCGATGTGCTCGCCGCCCTTGCGAAGCGCCTGAGCAAGCACAACAATGTCGTCACCCCGCCCCATGCCGACTCGCTAGGCGCGGGAAGCGGCGGTGGCGACGATCCTATCACGGCTGCCGCGCTATATTCGCGCTGGAGCAAGTTCATACGACCTGACGACATCGTCGTCGCGGAGACCGGCACCGCCTCCATGGGGCTGGCTTTCGCGCGGCTGCCGCAGGGAGCGCGCTTCCATAACCAGGGACTGTGGGGATCGATCGGCTGGGCAACGCCGGCCGCGCTGGGTGCCGCTGCCGCCGCCCCACACCGACGCACGGTACTCATCACCGGAGAAGGTTCTCATCAATTCACGGTGCAGGAAATCAGTCAGTTTGCCCGTCTCGGTTTGAAACCGGTGATCTTCGTGCTGAACAACGGCGGCTATCTTATCGAGCGGCTGCTCGCCAAGGAGCCTGCCATCGCCTACAACGACGTCCCATCCTGGCGATATGCCGAGCTGCCGCGGGTATTAGGTTGCGACGGCTGGATGACGGCGCGAGCGACGACTTGCGGCGAACTCGACCAAGCGTTGCGAAACGCCGCAGGTGCACACAGCGGCGTCTACATCGAGGTCCTTACTCCACCAGATGAAGCACCGCCGTTCCCGCTCCGCCTGCGCGACAATGCGAAATCCCTGTATCGCATGTCCTGAACGGCCGTCTATCGTCGGCGCAGTCGATAGATGGCCGCAGCGCGAGACGATGGGGCGACCGTGTGCCGATGCCTCCAATGACCTGCGTGTCGACGACTACCGACCCGCGGCTAATCCGGCACGACCGGCGCCTTGGTCTTACGTAGCTTATCCGTCACTTGTCGATCGAGCTTAAGATGCGCATCCACTAATGGCGGCGGCGTCAATGCCATCCATGTGTCGAGGGAGAAGTCGACAAAGTAAGGGCTCTTGAACGTTTCGAGGAATCGCAACGGGCTAGGGCCTGTATTCTCAAGATAGTGGCCCATCGCGACCGGCACGTAACCGACATCGCCGGCGCGGAGATCGAAGGTGCGCGCCTGGCCCTGACCTGCAAACACGCCCATGCGTGCTTGCCCCTCGATGACATAGAGCCACTCGTCCCCGTTGGGATGCCAGTGCAGCTCGCGCAATCCGCCCGGATTGACCTCGACCAGTGCTGCGGCCGTCGTGGTGTTGATCGGGAACACGGTGGAATCGCTGATCCGCACCGTCCCACTCGCGGTCTTGATGGGATCCTGCGCCATGAGCCGAGAACTGAAGCTCTGCGGCACGGGCGTTGCTTCCGGAATGTTGTCCGAGGAGAGCGGGCCCGGCAAGGGAGCTGGGAAAATGTAGCGCTGGCTTTCCTCAGGGGTCTGGTCGAACAATGAAGCTGGCACCCCAAAGTTCTTGCCGAGCACCTCGGTCGGTGTGCGCTTGAGCCAGTCGGCGATCATGAAGGTGTTGTCTTCATCGAAATCGCCGTCATCGAAAACGAGGAGAAACTCGCAACCGTCGGGACCGAGGCCCTGGATGGAGTGCGGAACTCCGGAAGGAAAGAACCAGAGGTCACCCGTACTGACGTCATCGATGAAGTAACGCCCTTTGGCATCGACTGCCGTAATGCGGGCTTTGCCGTAAAGCATATAGGCCCATTCGGAAGCCTTGTGCCAATGCATCTCGCGCACGCCACCGGCATTCAGCCGCATGTTCACGCCGGCAAGGGCCGTGGCAACGCCGAGTTCGCGCCGGGTCACCTGGCGGGTCCAGCCACCTGTCTCCAGCCGCATATGCGCATCGGAAAACGAGAAGCGCAGGTTCGGCAAGCTGCCGTGATCGGTCGAGGGCGGTACGAGCATATCCGGGTTTTGCCGGTCCCGCGTCAGATCTCGCGGACCGGGATCGGTGCCGCCGCGACCCGGCCGCTGGGGCTGCGGGACCGCGTCTGCGGATTGAGCCTGTGCGATAGCGGTGGTCGTGAGGAGGCTCCCGGCAGCGGTCGCTGCCAGCATTTGGCGACGAGAAATGGAATCCATGATGCTATGTCCTATGGTTCGAGGCTCTAAGCGGATGCTGCCACGGACGCGGGAACCTGAGATCCTCACAGCGTCATCGATTGCTGACTGCGGATGCAGGGCGCGACCGTTCACCATGCATCTGTATATGGGCGCACGGTCCTCGCGGCAGAATTGAAAAGATAGCAGTGTCGTCCTGCATCCGCCGCATCCGCGGGGGCCGGCAACTCCATTCCAAGGTCAATTGTCTTGCGTTCGAGAGCCGGGATTTTCGTCAGTAGACTGACTGAGCAACATCCTCCGGCTTGCCCTCAGCGGGTGCGCATTCTCTCTGCCATGGCGCCACCAGAATGCGGCCCGCAAGGCCGCTGCTATCCGCTGTAACGCCATAGTGAGGTGGCCTAACGGGATTTTACGGGACCGCCTGTGGAAGCCAGCCTACATCTGTCCCCGTCAGGATATCGCTGCGGATGATATCGCCAATGATCCGTAGTTTACGATGTTCACGCTGTTACCAGCGCAACCTTCGGAGATAATGTCATGAAACGGCTTCTGCTCGCACTCGCAATCGCCGGCATGGGCTCGCTCCTCGTTACCAATGCCGACGCGCGGTCTGCCTATGACGGCCCCTGGAGTCTCCTGTTCGTCACGCAATACGGTCCCTGCGATCCGACATACAGTTTCTCCGTCAACATCATCAACGGGATCGTCACTCATCCCAATCTGGTGAATTTCAGGGGGCGCGTGGCGCGATCCGGCGCCGTCCGCGCCTCCGTGACCGTGCACGAGAAATACGCTTCCGGATCCGGCAGGCTCGTCGGTCCATCAGGTCGTGGAACCTGGAGCGGTCATTCCGGCAATGCGCGCTGCGCAGGCTATTGGACGGCCCAGCGCAACTGACCAGCCTGCGCAACACTGATACGGCCCTGCTCTCGGTGACGTCTGTGTCGGAACATGGCTTGGCGGAACACCAACGGCTTTCGCCGGACGCCACCTTGATCCCCAGGCGCGGAAGCCGCCGATACTGCGCGACCGCCTTGTCCCGGCATCGCTGCCAGCTTCACGCAAGCAAGATGGTCATTATATCAGAGAGCTTTCCAAAAAGGATGTCTTGATGGTGTCGACGTACGCCAGCTACAATTCCGTCGTGCGCAACCTCCAGCAGTCGCTGACGCGAGTTGCGCAGCAGCCCGACGTGACACGAAGCGCCGCCTATTACAAAGACAACATAGGCAAGGTCAAAACCGTCGACGAGTTTCTGAAGAACGATCGACTCTACCAATATGCGATGAAGGCATATGGGCTGGAGGATATGATCTATGCAAAAGCCTTCATGAAAAAGGTGCTGGAGAGCAATCTCCTCGACGCGAACAGCTTCGCCAACAAACTGACGGACAAGCGCTTCCGGGATTTTGCTTCGGCATTTTCCTTCACAGGCTCGGATACGCCCGTTGCGCAATCGTCAAACCAGACTGACGAGATGATCGGCTTGTACACGGCAGCGGTCCAGAGGCGGGTTGACGCAATCGACGAAGACACGCGCTACTACAACATCGTGATCGGCAGGGTCAAAAACGTCGATGATCTGCTGAACGACGACCGCCTTCGCACATATGTGTTTGAGGCGTTCGAGATCGATGACAGCAACTGGTCGCGTGACACGATACGGAAGGTCTTGAGCAGCGATCCATCCGATCCAAACAGTTATGTTAACACCGTTTTGGGTCCCCAGAAGGATGCGATCAATGCCAGCCTCGGTCAAGCCCAGGCGGTTGCCACCGATGCCAATTCGAAAATTGCGCAGTACATGGCGCAGCTATCGCAACCTGGCGCCGATGTGACAGGCTTGAGAGCGAAGATTACGACCGAAACAAACCGGTTGGCGCAAAGCAAGGCAGACATATCGAGCTACCAAAACTCTCTCTCCACGATCGGCCACTATTTCGATCTCGCCGGCGCGTTCGAGTTTTCGGCAGATGGAACGCTTGCTTCCGGCAAATCCGCTCAGACCGACGCGAACCGGACCAGCACCAACGACAAGTTCGTTCTCACCAAGGGGGCAGAATATCTCGACGCGGAGGAAGAAAATGAAACCCTCGCGATCACGCAGTTCAGGGCCAATATTTCTAAGATAAAGTCAGTTGAACAGTTCATGTCGACGCCGAACGTCTATAACTTCGCACTCAAGGCGGCTGGCCTCGACCCGGAAAAAGTCTCGCCGGTCACGATCAAGGCTGTGCTCACCAGCGATCTGAGCGAGCCGACAAGCTATGCCTATACCCTCGGAGACGACCGATACCTACAGCTCGCGCATGCTTTCAACTTTGACGGCAAGGGCAACCTGACAACGCCCCTGCTGGCGCAGAACTCGGTTGAAGTCACGCAGATCGTCAAGGACTACATCGTTGCAAAAACGCGATTTGCAAGCGCCGCGGAGAAGGACAGCCTTCGACAAACGGCTGAGAAGGACGCCAAGTATTACCAGACCACGATCGCAGGCATCGAGAGCGTTTCCGAGCTGCTCTCGGACAGGAAATTGGTCGATATCGTTCTCGTCGCAAACGGCCTGGATCCCGCGAAGGTAACCAACGACTATCTCAAGAAGATCTTCAATTCCGATCTGAACGATCCCAAGAGCTTCGCGAACACCGCCAGCGACTCCCGCTTTGCCGAGATCGCGGCATCGTTCAATTTCGACAAGGAAGGCAACGTCGCCCGGATAGAGACAATAGGACCGCAGCGGCGAGACCAGCTCCTGGAAACGCAGAACAGCTACCTCCAGCAAACGTTGGAAGCGCAGCAGGGAGAGGCGAATGCGGGTGTTCGCCTGGCGCTGTATTTCGAACGAAAGTCCGCACAGATCACGTCCGCATACGATATCCTTGCTGACCAGGCTCTCGCGCAGGTGTTTCGAACCACCTACAATCTGCCCGACGAGATGGGAAGCATGGACGTCGATCAGCAAGCAAAGATCGTAGAAAAACACCTCAACCTGAAGGATCTCGCCGATCCGGAGAAAGTTGCAGCGCTGTTAAAGCGGTTTACTGCGATGTACGACGTGAAGAACAACAGCAGCCAGGCCACGTCACCAGCGCTCGCCATCCTGCAAGGGGCAGGCGCAGGCATCAGTCAAGACACGCTCCTGTCTATCGCGCTGTTGGGCAAGCAACGTTGAACAGCCGCAGCTCCCGGCAATATGGAGGCTGCATTCCGGATGCGCACCTGACGGACTGCTGCGATCGCGGAAGATCCGCTGCTAACACCAACATCACGTCCCGGTGGCCCAGGGGATCGTAGGTTTCACGCAAGGTTCGCTTGATATCCAGCAAATCAGGATTTGCCTGTCCGCCGACAAAACCATGGCCGAACCAGCAACCAACGAGACTGCAGCCCCAGCGACGCCGACTGCCCCGCAGCCAACCGCCACCGAGGACGGCAAGGGCGGCGCATCGCAGACGCGCCCCGGCAACA